>JBARAE010000743.1:0-3253 GCA_049791715.1 Micromonospora sp. | reverse complement strand
GTGGCGAGGCGGCGCCCGGCGGCGGCACGGCCGGACGCAGCGCGTGCAGCGGGGCGATCACGTTCTCGGCCGAGGGCGGCGCGCCCGCCGCGACCAGCGGCCAGTTCCCGACGGGGACGCGGCTGCGGGTGACGAACCTCGACAACAACAAGACGGTCACCGTGACGGTGACCGGGCCATCGGGCAGTTGCGTGCTGCTCAACGTCGCGGCGATGGACCTGGTCCGCGAGCCGGGCAAGAACGTCATCCGCCGCAACCTGGTGGAAGTGCTGGGCTGAACCGGCGTCACGGCTTCGGTGGGTGGAACACCATGGATGTCTCCTGGACGCGGTGACATCCATGGTGTTCCACTCGAAGCCGGTCAGGCGATGCGGCGGATGCGCCGGACGGCGAGGTAGAGCAGGAGCGCGGCGAGGGCGACGAAGATTCCCGTCTCGATGCCCTGGAACAGCCAGAACCGGCCGGCCGGCTGGTAGAGCTGCCAGTTGTACGCGCCCGGCTTGAGGCCCAGCTCGGCACCGCAGGCCCGACCGTCCGGCCCCTTGCCGGCGGGCGGGCACATGATCCGACTGTCCGCCGCCACCATCGCCCCGTCGGGGTTCCGGATGCCCTCCGCGATGATCCAGTCCCCGTGATCCATGGCTGCCTCCGTGGCCCCCTCGATGGGGAAGGTGAGGGTGCGGGCGGGCTGGTAGTGCGGTCGGGCCAGGATCGCCACCGCCGCGCGTACGCCGATGAACCCGGCCAGGGTGATTCCCATGGCGGGCAGCATCCGCTTCCACACGGTGCCGGCGAAGATGCCCAGCGCCACGGCGAAGAGGGTGTATCCGATCGGGACGACACCCTGCAGGTCGAAGACGATGAGGCCGAACCGACCCTCGCGCACGGTCTGGGTGAGCGGCTCGGCCCACCACGACATGCCCAGCCCGTAGCAGACCGCGAGGGCCACCGCGGCCGTGCCGACCAGTCCGAACTTCACCAGCGCCCAGCGGCTCCGGGCGACGCCCTGGGTCCAGACGAACCGGTGCGTGCCCTGCTCCACCTCGCGGGCGACCAGCGGGGCGCCCCAGAACAGGCCGACCAGCGCCGGCAGGGTGAGCAGCAGCACGGCCAGCAGGTTCAGGCTGCCGTACCGGTTGGTGAAGCGGTTGAAGCCCGCGTCGCAGGCCTCCCGGGTGGCCGCCGTCACGTCGCCGGCGGAAATCTCGCGTACGCACTCCGTCAGTCCGAGTTCGGCGAAGGTGTGCCGCATCGACAAGCCGATCGGCACCATCAGGGCGGCGAGCGCCGCGACCGCCAGCAGGGTGAAGAACACCTGCTTACGGTGTTGCCGCCAGGTCAGCCAGATCATGCCGGTACCCCCCACTCGTGGTGACTGGTCTGCGTTGCGCCGTCGGCCAGGTAAGCCAGGACGACGTCCTCCAGGCCGACGTCGCGCACCGTCCAGGCGGGATCGGTGACCGGGCCGTCGGTGCGGACCAGCAGCGTGGACTGCCGGTCGGTGTGGCTGCCTCGGACCACCTCGGCGACGCCGCCGATCGGGTGGCCGTCGTGCCGCGGCCCGATCAGCTGCCGGTGCGCGGCGACCAGGTCGTCGACGGCACCGGCCAGCTGCACCCGGGCGGCGTTGAGCACGATCAGGTGGTCGCAGACCCGTTCCAGGTCGGCCAGCAGGTGCGAGGAGAGCAGCACGGTGGTCTCGGACTCGGCGACGCTGCCCATCAGCGACTGGAGGAACTCGCGGCGGGCCAGCGGATCGAGGCTGGCGACCGGTTCGTCGAGCAGCAGCAGTCGGGGTCGTTTCGCCAGGGCGAGGGCCAGCGCCACCTGGGCGCGTTGACCGCCGGAGAGCTTGCCGACCGGCAGATTCGCCGGGATGCCGAGCTGGGCCAGCCGGTTGCGGGCCAGCGCGGCGTCCCAGCGCTTGTTCATCCGGCCGCCCAGGTGAACCAGTTCGGCGGCGGTGAAGTCGCGGTACAGCGGGGTGTCCTGGGCGACGAAACCGATCTCCGGGAGGACCGCCGGGTTGTCGTACGGCGACTCACCGAAGACCCGGACCGCGCCGGCGTCGGGCCGCAGCAGGCCCACGGCGAGATGCAGCAGGGTGCTCTTCCCGGCACCGTTGGGCCCGACCAGGGCGGCGATGCGTCCGGTGGGAAGGCGCAGCGAGCAGTCCCGCAACGCCCAGGTTCTCCCGTACCGCTTGCCGAGCTGCTCGGCCTCCAGCGCGATCTCCATTCGATGTCCCTCTCATCCTGCTGAGGCGGGCTGAGCGCGCGGTGTCTCGGCGGCGAGCGCGGCCCGCATGGTGGTCTCGACCAGGGCGGTGACGTCTTCCGGTGTCAGCCCGGCGGCCCGTGCCCGGTGCAGCCAGGCCACCAGTTCTTCGCGCAGTTCGGCCTGATTGGCCAGGGCCGACCCGGCGAGGGTGCGGCGAACGAAGGTGCCCACGCCGGGGCGGCCCTCGACCAGACCCTCGATCTCCAGCTCGCGGTACGCCTTCAGCACCGTGTTCGGGTTGATCGCCAGCGACTGCGCGACGTCGCGGACCTTCGGCAGCTGATCGCCGGGGGTCAGCAGCCCCACCCGCAGGGCCTGTTTGACCTGCTGGATGAGCTGCACGTAGGTGTTCACCTTGGACCGGCCGTCCAGCACGAACTCGATCACCCGGGCACCCTTCTATTGTCCTACGACAGTAGGACTATAGGACAGGACGACGACGGATGTGTCCCCTGTCGAGGATCGGAAGTGTCGGAGTGGCGGCAGGGCCGTGCCTGATTCGGCTCAGGCCGGGAGTTCGTCGCCGAGCTCGCGGTGCTGCCGGACCACCGAATCGCCGCGGTCGCCGCGGGCTGGGTCACGGCCGAGGAGTGGATGGGTGAGCCCGAGCTGGAATTCCTCGCCCACCTCATCGGGGAGCTGCGGCGGGTCGCGCGCCAGGCGGGCGCGGACGGCGACGACGCCTACTGCTGGATCTGCGTCTGACCGGGAGACGGGTGGGTGCGGCGCGGTGCCGGCGCCACCCCCACCCGTCCGCCCGACGCCGGGGCTACGGCGTGGGGTGGAACCCCCCGGGCAGCTCCTGGGGGATCAACGCCCCTGGTGTTCCACGAATCGGGGCTGACCGCGGGGGTCAGCCGAAGGCCGCGTCCAGGATGTCCAGACCGCGGGTCAGCTCCTCGTCGGAGATGACGAGCGGAGGCAGGAAGCGCAGCACGTTGCCGTACGTCCCGCAGGTCAGGGTGAGCAGGCC
>JBARAE010000742.1:0-1650 GCA_049791715.1 Micromonospora sp. | reverse complement strand
CCCTTCCCGCCGGGCAGCAGCACGCTCTCGGCGGTGCGGACCGCGTCGCGGGCGCCCTGGCGGACCGGGACCGCGGCGTCGGCGCTCAGCTCGGCGGGCGCCCGGTCGAAGACCTCGAGCGTGGTGGTGAGCGGGCCGTTCGATGCGGTGGCCCGGTAGGTGACGCAGATCACCGTCTGGCCGGTCCGCACCTCGTGCAGGGTGGGCAGCTTCTGCGGCGTCCCCTCGTCCAGCCGCTGGTCGGTCAGGAGCTGACCGGCCTGGTCCGGGGTGATGTCCGTGATCTCCCCGCCGTCGCCGAGCAGCAGCAGGGCGGTGATCTCGCCGATCGAGGCGAGCCCCTGCCGGGTCATCACGTAGTGCTGGCCCGCGGCCCGGAAGACCTGGCCGATCCGGGCCGGACGATCGCCGACGCTCAGGCCGCTGGGCTGCCGATACCCGTCGATGTCCGGCTCGCGCAGCGGCGGCCCGGCGGGAACGGCGTTGAGCAGCTGCTGCCCCAGCGGAAGGGTCGCCGCACCGGCCATCTTGAGCGCGACCAGCGCCTGCTCGTCGCCGACGATGCGGTGCCGCACGTTGCCGGTCAGCAGGTACCGCGCACCGTCGACCT
Organism: Micromonospora sp.; assembly: GCA_049791715.1. GTDB lineage: Bacteria > Actinomycetota > Actinomycetes > Mycobacteriales > Micromonosporaceae > Micromonospora. The sequence goes on along the minus strand of JBARAE010000742.1, from coordinate 1,040 downwards.
GCACCAGGACGGCCCGGTCGGTCAACGGGGTCCCGCCGGACAACGGGCGGTCGATCACCACCCGGGTGCCGGATCGTCGTGAATCGACCGGGTCGGGCACGTCGCAGACGGACCAGGGCAGGCCGACCAGCGACTTCCGGTCCGGCAGGTCGTCGGGAGCGCCGACGATCCCGACGGTACGACCACGCGGTCGGTCCTTGATGGACGCCTGCGACAGGGTGCGCACCGCCGGCTCCGCCTCGTTGAGGATCAGCCGGGCGGAGGCGTAGTTGAGCGTGGGGTGCAGCACCCCGTCCGCGTACACGTAGGTCGCGCCGGTCTCCCGCTCGATCACCAGCGTGTTCGCCTCCAGCGGAGCGGCGTTCCCGGTGAGCTGCCCGTACGCGCCGGCACCGCCGAGCACGATCGCCGCGGCCAGCACGCTGCCGAAGACCGCCATGCCCAGCCGCCGCATGGGCAGGTCGTTGGTCTCCGGGTCGCCGGAGAGCAGCGCGGAGACGATGCGGCGGGTGACGAAGCGGTACGCCTGCACCTGATCGCGGCGGGTCCGCATGACTAACCTCCGGCGGGCTGGGTCCGCGACGATCAGGTCCGAACTCCGCCGCGGGCTTCCCTACGATAAGGGGCCGTCGGCGGTTCACCGGGACCGCGCCCGTCCACCGCGGCACACCGAACCGGCGGATGCCCAGGATGTCCAGAAGGGACGATCACCGATGACGCAGGTCCAGGCGCCACCCGGTCGTACGGCCACCGCCCCCGCCGGGCCAGAGGACCGGCCCGTGATCCCGGTCGACCGGCGTCGGCGGGGCCGGCTCGGACCGGTCGTCGTCGGTCAGCTCGTCGTCCTGGAGTGCGCCGCGCTCGCCGTGTGGGCGGCGACCACCGGCCCCGCCTGGCTGCTCGGTGTGGTGGGCGCGCTCGCCGGCCTCGTCGTGGTTGCCGCGTTCGCCCGCCGTGGCGGCCGGTGGTGGTACGAGGATCTGATGCTGCGCCGCCGCCTGCGCCGCCGCCGGGAGCGGGCCCGTGGCGCGGTGCCCTCC
>JBARAE010000741.1:0-5090 GCA_049791715.1 Micromonospora sp. | reverse complement strand
GAGGGGGACCGGCCGCTCGGCCGGGGCCGCCCGGCGGGACGGCTGGTGATCGCCACCCTGATCGGCGCGGCCGCGCTGCGGGGCATGTACGGCTTCCTGCTGCTCTTCCTCGCCTTCGCCATCAAGGCGGGTGATCTGACCACCGACTTCTTCGGGCGCGAGCTGGGCGCACAGGCCGCGCTGGGTCTGATCGGCGGGGCGCTGGCCGTGGGCAGTTTCCTGGCCACCGCGGTCGGCACCCGGCTGCACATCCACCGGCCCACCGCGATCCAGTCCAGCGGCGTGATCATCGTGGCCGGCGTGGCGGTCCTCGCCGCGTTGAAGTTCTCCCTTCCCCTGGTGGCCCTGCTCTGCCTGGTGACCGCGCTGATCAGCGGCATCGCGAAGCTCTCCGTGGACGCGTCGATCCAGGAGCGGATCCCGGAACGGCTCCGGGCCAGCTCCTTCGCCCACTCGGAGACCGCGCTGATGCTCGCCTTCGTGGCCGGCGGCGGGCTCGGCCTCGTACCGTTCGCCGGCCGGATCGGGGTGGCCGTGGCGGCCGGGGTCGCGGCCCTCGTCGCCGTCCGGGGGGTCGTGGTCGCCGGTCGGCTGCGCAACGAGCGGCTGGTCGGGCGGCCGCTCGGCGACGACGAGCTCATCGAGGAGCAGACCGAAGAGCTGGACACCCCGGTACCCGAGGCGGCGCACGGGGTCCGGGATTCCGCGCCCACGTCGCCGGCCCCACCCCAGGCCGGTACGCCGAATCACGTCGACGACGACGGGCTCGCCCCGCCGGGCTACCACATCTACCGCCCCTCCTCGGCGGTCGGCGGGCCGGGCAGCGCGGAGGACGAGAACCGCCGGGAGCCGCGGGGACCGGTCGCGTGACCGGTCTGCTGGTGGTGACCGCGGTACCCGCCGAGGCGGAGGCGGTCCGGGCAGGGCTGACCGATGCGACGATCACCGTCGCCGCCGTCGGGGTGGGTCCGGCGATCGCCGCTGCCACCACCGCCCGGCTGCTGGCACTGGCCGAGGCCGCCGGCCGGCCGTACCGGGCGGTGGTCAGTGCGGGCATCGCCGGCGGGTTCGCCGGCCGGGTGCCGGTCGGCGGGACGGTGCTGGCCACCCGGAGCGTGGCGGCGGACCTGGGCGCCGAGTCGCCCGAGGGCTTCATCCCGGTCGACGAGCTGGGTATGCCGCCGGAACTGCTGGGCGGGGCGATCACGCTGCCCGCCGACCCCGGACTGCTGGGCGCCCTGCGTACCGCCCTGCCGGAGGCCACGGTGGGCGCGGTGCTCACGGTGAGCACGGTGACCGGCACGGCCGCGAGCACCGAAACCCTGGCCGCCCGGCACCCGGACGCGGTGGCCGAGGCCATGGAGGGGTACGCGGTGGCCGTCGCCACCGCGCAGGCCGGGCTGCCCTTCGCCGAGCTGCGTACGGTCTCCAACCCGATCGGCCCGCGCGACCGGGGGGCGTGGCGGATGAAGGAGGCCTTCGCCGCCCTCACCGAGGCGGCAGCGGCCCTCCGCTGACCGGGCGGTCGAGCTCGGGGCATGCGCGGGCCCGCCGGTCGAGCCGGAGCGCGGCCGGACGGCTGGCCTGGATCCGGTACCCGCACGCGATCAGCAGCCCAATGCCGCCGAACTCCGCGATGGCGTGTGCGGTGGTGACCCCGAGCCGATCCATGTCGGCGGAGAGCGCTTCGACCAGCCTTCGTCCGATGCCGAGTCCCCGGTGTTCGCCGCCTACCAGCACACCGTCGAGGACGATCTCCCGCGCTTGACCCAGATCGTGCCCGAGCAGCAGATCGACGCTGCGCTCGTGAGCCCGTAGCTCACCGATCAGCTCACCGTCGGGCAGCTCGGCGACGAACCGCCATGAGGTGGCCGGCAGCCCACCCCCGGTGTACCGCCGGATCCGGACCTCCCGCTGGACGCGCTCGCGGCGCCGTCGCCGGTCCCGCTCGCCCCTGTCCCGCACGTACGTCGCGGCGGGCAACGGCACCGGCCACCGCCCGGGCGGCACGTCGTACCACTGCGCCCACCAGGCGCCGGGCCAGTCCCTCGGTGTCCGTACCTCCCGCGCGTCGAGGTGCGCCGGGCAGTGCCGCTCTGCCGCGTCACGCACCTCCTCGTGCGGCACCACCGGCAGCGAACAGGTCGGCGACGGGCGAGGCAGCGAGCGGACCGCGCCGGCGGCGGACGGAGCGCACGGATCGGACGGAGCGGCGAGGGACGCATCGGCGGAAGCGGCGACGGCGATCGTGATGGTTCCGCCCACCGCAGCGACCAGCCGTTCGACCGTCCGGAAGGTCGCGCCGCCAGGCTTCTCGGACTCGATCCGCGCGATGGTGGCCTGGGGAACGCCGGACTTCTCGGCCAGTTCCCGCTGGCTCAGGTCGGCCATCCGGCGAAGCGCCCGCAGCGTCGCACCCAGGTCGACGCGAGGCATGGACTCGGTCACCCGCCCATGCTCGGTGTAACCGGAACCCTTGCTCAACACCCGTCGCCCACCTGTGGATAACCCTGTGGAGAACGCGTCGAGCTGGGGATGAAGACCTGTGGAGGGCGCTACGAGTCTGATGACGAAAACGAATCGCCTCGCGCAGCGTCACTCCATGGCGCCTGATCCACTTTCGTCATCAGACTCGTAGCTGACGACACACCTAGGTGAGCCCGAGGCGTGCGAAGCCCGGACGGCGGGCGGGTGGGATCACAGTGGGAAGGACGCGGCAGCGCCATCACCTGGGAGCGGGGTTAACGTGGGAGCGTGGCGCTCTCCCTCGCGATCTCACCCTGCCCCAACGACACGTTCGTCTTCGACGCCCTCGTACATGGGCGGGTGCCCGGCGCGCCGCCGGTCGAGGTGACCTACGCCGACGTGGACGTCACCAACACGGCGGCCGAGCGCGGGGCGTTCGACCTGGTCAAGGTGAGCTACGCGGCGTTGCCCTGGCTGCTCGACGACTACCACCTGCTGCCCTGCGGCGGGGCGCTCGGCCGGGGCTGCGGGCCGCTGGTGCTGACCCGGGGCGACCGGACCGACCTCTCCGGCGCGACCGTGGCGGTGCCCGGCGAGCGGACCACGGCGTACCTGCTCTTCCGGCTCTGGTCGGCGGAGCGGCCGCCAGCGCGGATCGAGGTGGTGCCGTTCCACGAGATCATGCCGGGGGTCGCCGCCGGGAAGTACGACGCCGGTCTGGTGATCCACGAGGCGCGGTTCACGTACCCCCGGCACGGGCTGACCGCCCTGGTGGACCTCGGCGAGTGGTGGGAGGGCGACACCGGCCTGCCCATCCCGCTCGGCGCCATTTTGGCCCGCAAGGGCAGCGTCGACCCGGTGGAGGCTGCCGGCTGGATCCGCGAGTCGGTGCGCCAGGCGTGGGCGAACCCGGAGGCCAGCCGCGATTACGTCCTCTCCCACGCGCAGGAGATGGAGCCCGACGTGGTGGACCGGCACATCGGCCTCTACGTCAACGACTTCACCGCGAACCTGGGGGACGCGGGATTCGCCGCCGTCGAGGCGTTGCTGGGCCGGGCCGCCGACGCCGGGCTCGTCCCTCAGACCTCCAGCTCGCGGGCCACCGCGTGGACCAGCTGAGCGACCTTCTGCGCTACCTTCCGGTCCGGGAAGCGGCCGCGGCGCAGGTCCGGCTGGACCTTCGCCTCCAACACCTTGATCATGTCCTCTACCAGGCCGTGCAGCTCCTCGGCCGGCCGGCGGCGCAGCTCCGCCACGGACGGCGGCGCCTCCAGCAGCTTGACCCCCATCGCCTGGGCACCCCGGCGGCTGTCGACCACGCTGAAATCGACCCGCTGGCCACCCTTCAGGTCGCTGACGCCCGCCGGTAGCGCGCCCTTGGGCAGGAACACGTCGCCACCCTCGTCACTGGTGACGAACCCGTATCCCTTGGCCGCGTCATACCACTTCACTCGACCCGTCGGCACCTGAAAACCCCTGCTTCGCTTGAGACGTCTACTGCTTCAAGGCTAGCCCGATGATCGGGTCCAGCGCCGCCGGGAATCCGGTGAGATCGTCCAGCACCAGGTCCGCCCCGGCGTCCGCCAGCTCGTCCCGGGAGCACGGCCCGGTGGCGACTCCCACGCCCGGGATTCCCGCGGCTTCCGCCGCCGCCATGTCGGCCACGTGGTCACCGACGTAGAGCGTCGCCCCGTGCTCCCGCAGCGCCGTCGCCTTCTCCTCGGCGAACAGGTCCCCGACCAGCTCGTCGACCGCCAATCCCAGGTGGTCCAGGTGCAGCTTCGCCAGCCGGCCGATCTTCGAGGTCACCACCATGACCCGGCCGCCGCGGGCGTGCACGGCCTCGAGGGCCGCGAGCGCGCCGGGCATCGGCACGGTCGGGGTGATCGCGTACGCCGGGTAGAGCTCCCGGTACGCCAGCACCGCCTCCTCGACCTGCTCGGGCGGGAACCAGCGGGCGATCTCGACGCGCAGCGGCGGGCCGAGGCGGGACACCGCCGCGTCTGCGTCCACATGCACGCCGGTACGCGCGGTCAGCGCCCGGTACGCCGCGGCGATGCCGGGACGCGAGTCGACCAGGGTCATGTCGAGGTCGAAACCGACCATCAGCGGTGGCATGCCGAGAACCTACCCGCCCGACTCCCGGTCCAGCCGCTCGTCCGAGGGGCGGGAAGGGCTCCCGCCGGGCTAGCGTGGTACGACGATGACCACCTCACTCGCCGACCACCTGCGGGCCCTGCCCGACGAGTCCCTCGCCGCCCTGCTCCAGCTGCGGCCGGACCTCGTCGTGCCGGTACCGGCCGACATCTCCGCCCTCGCGATCCGCGCCCAGTCCCGGGTCTCCGTGGCCCGCGCCCTGGACGGGCTGGACCAGTTCACCCTCCAGATCCTGGACGCCGCGCGGCTCACCCGGGACCCGCAGGACGGCGGCACCGCCACCGAGGCGATCCTGGCCATGGCCACCGCCGGCCCGCACCCGCCCGCCCCGACCGCCGTCCGGGGCGCGGTGAACAAGCTCCGCGCGCTCTTCCTGCTGTACGGGCCGGAGCACGACCTGCACGTGGTGGGCGGTGTCGACGAGGTGGCCCCGTACCCGGCGGGGCTGGGCCGACGGGCGGCGGAGC
>JBARAE010000740.1:0-2729 GCA_049791715.1 Micromonospora sp. | reverse complement strand
GAGGGGGAGCGGGTCACCCTCGACGACGGCTCCACCGCCGACGTGTGGACCGAGTGGCTGCACCCGGCCGGGGCGGAGGTGCTCGCGTCGTACGCCGACGGGCCGCTGCCCGGCGTGCCCGCCCTGACCCGGCACGTCGTCGGCGCCGGCACCGCCTGGTACGTCGGCACCCGGCTCGACCGTGCCGCCACCGACCGGCTGGTCGCCCGGCTGCTCACCGAGTCCGGGGCCCAGGCCCCGGTCGACGCCCCGCCCGGGGTCGAGGTGGTCCGGCGTCGCGCCGGCGAGCGGAGCTGGCTCTTCGCCATCAACCACACCGACACCGACGCCCGGCTCGCCCTGTCCGGCGTGGACCTGCTCGGCGGTGGGCGCTGCGACGGCGAGCTGGTGGTGCCGGCCGGCGAGGTCGCGGTGGTCCGCGAGGAGACCGCCGCGTGAGCCCACGTACCCTGCCCGTACGCCCCGAGGAGGTCAGATGCTCGCCCAGCAACGGCAGAGCGCCATCCTGGAGCTGATCCGCCAGCGCGGCGGAGTCCGGGTCAGTCAACTGGTGAGCCGCTTCGGCGTGTCCGACATGACGATCCGCCGGGACCTGGAGGTGCTCGCCGAGCGCGGCCTGGTGGACAAGGTCCACGGCGGGGCGACCCTCGCCGGCCCCGGTTCGGCCGAGGAGCCCGGGTTCGCCGCGAAGTCGATCCGGCAGCAGGCCGAGAAGCGGGCCATCGCCGAGCGGGCCGCCGAGCTGGTCGAGCCCGGCATGGCGATCGCCCTCTCCGCGGGCACCACCACCGCCGCGCTCGCCGCCATGCTGGCCGACGTCCGCGGGCTCACCGTGGTGACCAACTCGATTCCGGTCGCCGACGCGCTCTACCAGAACCCCCGCGCGGACCAGACCGTCGTACTGACCGGCGGCATCCGTACCCCGTCGGACGCGTTGACCGGCCCGGTGGCCGAGGCCGCCATCGCCGCCCTCAACGTCGACCTGCTCTTCCTCGGCGTACACGGGATGAGCCCGCGTACCGGCTTCACCACCCCCAACCTGCTGGAGGCGGCGGTCAACCGGCGGCTCATCAGCGCCGCCCGGCGGTTGGTGGTGCTCGCCGACCACACCAAGTGGGAGACGATCGGGATCGCCACCATCGCCCCGCTGGAGGACGCCGACGTCCTGATCACCGACGCGAAGCTGCCCCCGGACGGCCGACGCCAGATCGGTGAGCAGGTCGGGGAGCTGCTCGTCGTCGGCCCCGACTGACCACGTCTTTCAGCCACTTCACAGCCGTTCCGGTTAGGGTGCCCTGCACGGCCGTGCGCGCTCCATGGTGGAGCGAGCCGAAGGTGGACGCGGGGGTTCCGATGGTCTTCAAGAAGATGCTGAGTGCGTTCGGCGTGGGTGGGCCCAGCGTCGACACCGTGCTGGCCAACCCCAACACCCGCCCGGGGTTGAGCCTGGACGGGCACGTCCACCTGCTCTGCGGGGACGCGCCGGCCAGCATCGAGCAGATCACCCTCGGCCTGGTGACCCGGGTGGAGATCGAGGGCGGCGACTCCGAGTACGCCGGCATCATGGAGTTCCACCGCATGGTGGTCAGCGGCCCGCTGCAGCTGGCCCCGAAGCAGCAGCTCGCCATCCCGTTCCAGCTTCCCGTGCCGTGGGAGACCCCGGTCACCGACGTGTACGGGCAGCGCCTGCACGGCATGACGATGGGGCTGCGCACGGAGCTGGCGGTGGCCCGGGCGGTCGATAAGAGCGACCTCGACCACGTGGCGGTGCACCCGCTGCCCATCCACGAGCGCATCCTCGACGCGTTCCAGGCCCTCGGCTTCCGCTTCAAGCACGCCGACCTGGAGCGCGGGCACATCCGGGGTGTGCAGCAGACGCTGCCGTTCTACCAGGAGATCGAGTTCTTTGCCGCGCCTCAGTACGCGCAGACGATCAACGAGGTCGAGCTGACCTTCGTGACCAGCCAGCGGGGCGTCGACGTGATCCTGGAGTGCGACAAGCGCGGCGGTTTCCTCACCGCCGGGCACGACCTCTTCGGCCGGTACACCGTCTCGCACGCCGACGCCGACCGGACCGAGTGGGTCCGGGTGGTCGACGGCTGGCTGCGGGAGACCACCTCGCGGTACGGCAGCCTGCGCGCCCACGGCTTCGGCGGGCCGCACGTGCCCGGGCGGGGGCACGGGATGGGCGGCGTGGTGGCGGGCACCGCGCTCGGCGTGGCCGGTGGCCTCGTCGCCGGCGACCTGATCGGGGACGCCTTCGAGGGCGACTTCGGCGACTTCGGCGGCGACTTCGAGTAGGCACGACGCAACGAGGGTGGCCTCCGGAAGTCCGGGGGCCACCCTCGCTCTCAGGTGGTGCTCACTCAGTGGCGTGCCCGGCGCTCCTCGCCGCTGCGGAAGCCGCTACCGGCCTTGGCCAGACCCCGGCTACCCAGGTAACCGACGGTCAGGATGGTGATGAAGAACCAGGCCTGCGGCGCGCGGAAGATGTCCACCCCGGCCGCGTTCTTGCCGACCAGGTAGGACGCCACCAGCACCGCCGCGACGGACGCGACGTACACCCAGAATTCGGTGGTCGCGAACGACGGCTTGGTCTCGGTGCCCGGGGCTGCCATCGCCTGCCGGCGCCCGTCCTCCATCATCGGCATCGGACGGGTCGGTGCCTCCTGCATCGCCGCCCGGTTCGGCGCTTCCTGCGCCGGCCGGTTCATCGGCCTGGTGGATGC
>JBARAE010000739.1:0-4853 GCA_049791715.1 Micromonospora sp. | reverse complement strand
GCTGCCGGACTGGACGGCCCCGGATGCCGAGTCCTGGCCGCTGCCGGTACGCCTCGCCGCCGGGCTGCTCGACGCGGTGCTGGCCGGGCAGGGCGGCGACGACCGGCGGGCCGGGCGGATCCTGGAGCGGGTGCTCGACCTGGCCGAGCCGGACGGGTACCGGCGGGTCTTCACCCGCGCCGAGCCGGGGATACGCGATCTGCTCGCCGTCCACCTCGACTCGGGCACCGCGCACTGGCCGACGGTGAGTGACCTGCTGCGTGGCGCGGACGAACGCCGTGCCGACGAGCCGACGGACCGGCCGGGTGCGACCGAGCGGGCGCTGCACGAGCCGCTCACCGAGCGGGAGCTGACCATCCTGCGGTACCTGCAGAGCATCCTGTCCAACGTGGAGATCGCCAGCGAGCTGTCACTGTCGATCAACACAGTGAAGACCCACGTGCGCAACATCTACCGCAAGCTCGACGCGACCCGCCGGCGTGAGGCGGTCCGGCGGGCCCGTGAGCTCCGATTGATCTGAGGGCGGCGCGAACGGCTCAGCCGTTCACTGCGGCGTCCACCGCGACCAGCAGGTCGGGCAGGTCGCAGCTGCCCTCGTGGCGTACGTCGTTGATGAACAGGGTCGGGGTCCCGCTGACCCCGCTGCGGATCCCGCCGACGAAGTCCCGCCGGACCCGGTCGGCGTGCGCCTGCCGCTCCACCTCGGTGGCGACCTGGTCGGGTGGCAGCCCGAGCTGCTCGATCCCGAGCGACAGGTGCACCCGGTCGAGCTGGTCCTGGTGCTCGAAGAGCCAGTCGTGCATCGCCCAGAACTGCCCCCGCTCTCCGGCGGCCTCCGCGGCCTCCGCCGCGCTCTCCGCGTACGGGTGGACATTGGCGATGGGGAAGTGCCGGTAGACCAGCCGGACCAGATCCGCCCGCTGGCGCAGCACCTCGGCCAGGTTCGCGTACGCCGTTCCGCAGAAGCGGCACTGGAAGTCGCCGTACTCGACGACGGTGACCGGCGCGTCCGCCGGCCCGCGGATGTGGTCCGTCCCGGTGACGGGGACATGCAGCTTCGCCGTGGTGACCTGCAGCGGGGTGGTCATTCGGCCATCACCTTCCGATCGGGGGTGAACCGGTCCAGGTGCCCGTCCGGGGGCGCCGGACGGAAGAACCCGGGCGCGCAGCGCCCGGGTCTGATCAGCCCGTTCGGATCAGTCATGGTTCCCACGCTCGCCCACGACCGGGTGAGCGGGGCTCACCCGAGCCGGGTGGTTCCGCGGTCGGGGCGTGGATCAGCGGCCGACGGTGATGTGGTTGTGCACCTCGCGGATGCCGGGCGCGGACCAGACGATCCGTTCCACCTCCTCGCGTTCGGGCACGGAGTGCACGTGTCCCCGGAGCAGGACCGTGTCGCCGTCCTGGATCCGGACGTAGATCCCCTCGGCCTCGGTGGCCCGATTGCGGGCCAGCGCGTCGACGATGCGGTCGGCCAGGTCGCGATGGTCGGCCGCCGCGGCGGCCGGCCGGACGGTGATCCCGTTGCTCACCCCCCGTACGCCGGTCAACCGGCCGACGGCGCGTTCGGCGGCGCGGCGCTGGTACTCCCACTCGACCTCGCCGTGCAGGGTGACCCAGCCGTCGGAGACGGTCACGTCGAGCGCCTCGATCGGGACGAACGCGTCCCACTCGAGGGCCCGGCCGGCTGCGGTGGCGATTTCCGGGTCGCTGCGCTCGGCGGAGGTGGCGATCCGCACGGCGAGGTCGTTGGCGACCGCCCGCACCCGGGACACCCGGTGCGCGGCCCGCTCGGCGGCCCACTTCTTGGCGTAGCTGTCCACCCACCCTGTCAGCGTCACCACGCCGTCGGTGACGGTCACGCCGATCTCGTTGGGTCGGACCCGCGGTTCCCAGCTCAGCTCGTCGAGGACGTCGGACTGGATGTCCTGGTCGGTACGGGTGATCGTCCCGGTGGCCATCGGTCGCTCCTTCACGGTTCGAGGTCGCGGACGGCGGGCGGGGCCGGGCACGGACGCCCGCCAGGACCGATCCTGTCGGTGGTGGGGGTGAGCCGCCCTCACCCGTTCCGGGTGAGCCGCTCCGGATCGGGCGGGCGTCGACAGCGGACGCCGGGTCGGGCACGATCTGGTGCGACCACGGCGGGCGGGGGAGGCGGGCGATGAGCGGTGTACGCGAGGCGGCCCCGACCGAGGTAGGCACGCCGACCACCGTCCTCCGGCGCCGGCCGGCGGGCCCCGGCCGACGCGCGCCGGGATGGTGGAGGCGGCTGATCACCGGGGCGGGGCGGCTGCTCGGTCACGAGTGGACGCTCGCGGTGCTCGGCTCGCTGCTGCTGGCGGCGGCGATGACCTGGCCGACCCTGCGCGACCTCACCGGCAGGCTGCCGCAGGACACCGGCGATCCGACCCTGCAGGCGTGGCAGATCGCCTGGGGCGGGCACGCCCTGCGGACCGATCCGGCGCACGTCTGGCACTCCAACACGTTCTTCCCGGAGCCCTACACCTACGCGTACTCGGACACCCTGCTGGGCTTCGCCCCGTTCGGCATGGTCGGGGACGGGCCGGTGGCCGCCGTCGCCCGCTACAACCTGCTGTACGTGCTGGTGCACGCGCTCGCCTTCGTCGGGGCGTACGCGCTGTCCCGGCAGTTGGGGGCGGGGCGGGCCGGTGCGGCGGTGGCCGGCGCCTCGTTCGCGTACGCCCCGTGGAAGCTGGCCCAGGCCGGGCACCTGCATGTGCTCTGCGTGGGCGGGATCGCCCTGGCGCTGGCGATGCTGGCGCGGGGCCACGGCTGGTCGTTGCGCCGCGGGTACCGGCCGGACCGGGTCCGGCCCGGCTGGGCGGGGGCGGGCTGGGCGGTGGCCGCCTGGCAGATCACTCTCGGCTTCGGCATCGGCCTGCCCTTCGCGTACGTCCTCGGGCTGCTCTGCCTCGGCGCGGCGGCCGGTTTCGGCTGGTCGTGGTGGCGGCGGCGGGTCCGGCCGGTGTTCCCCAGCCGGCTGCTCCTGGCCGACCTGGCCGGCGGCACCGGCTTCGCCGGGGTGACGCTGGTGATGGCCGCGCCCTACTTCGAGGTGGTGGCCCGGAACCCGGCCGGCCGGCGGACGGTCGCGCAGATCGCCATGTTCTCCCCGCCGTGGCACGGTTTCTTGACGGCGCCGCCGGAGTCGTGGCTGTGGGGCGAGCCGCACGCGGCGGCCCGGGCGACGTTGGGGTTCCCGACCGAGATGACCCTGCTGCCGGGGGTGGTGCTGCTCGGGTTGGCCGGCGCCGGGTTGGTCTTCTCCGCGTGGCGGGTGCGGCACCGGGTGGCGTTGGCGGTCGGCGTGCTGGTCAGCGCGGCCCTGGCGGCGGGCACCACGCTGGGCGGGGACGGGGATCCCGGCTACGTCACGCTGGTCCGGCACGTGCCGGGCTGGGACGGCGTCCGCACCCCGGGACGGCTGGTGCTCTGGGCGACGCTGCTGCTCGGCGTCCTGGCCGCCGGGGCGCTGACGGTACGCCGCTCCGAGCTCCCGCCGGACGCGCGGGGCTGGCGGCGCTGGGGGCGGTGGGTCCTCGTGCTGCCGCTGCTGCTGGTGCTGGTGGAAGGGGTGAACCGGACCCCGCACGTGCCGGTGCCCGCCGAGCCGGCCGCCCTGCGCGGTCTGCACGGACCGGCCCTGGTGCTGCCCAGCGGCGGCGGCCGGGAGTTCCACGTGATGCTCTGGTCGACCGACGGCTTCCCCCGGCTGGTCAACGGACTGGCCTCGTTCACCCCGGCCAGCCAGGAGCGGATCCGGGCGGCGAGTGTCACCTTCCCGGACGCCGCGTCGGTGGCGTACCTGCGGGCCGCCGGGGTGCGCACGGTGGTGGTGCTTCCCGGGTACGCGGCCGGCACCCCGTGGCGGGACGCGGCGGGCCGGCCCGTGGACGGGGTGGGCATCCGGCGGGAGACCGTGGGCGACGGGATCGTCTACCACCTCGACTGACGTCGCGGGTGTACGGATGATCTTCATCGGTATTCTCGGGGACCCGATCCCAGACGAGAGGGGTACGCCCATGCATCCGATCAGGACGGGTTTCCTGGCCGCCGCGCGTTCGGCGGTGGAGCTGCTCGCCCACCCGGCCGTCACGCGGCGGTGGGACGCGCCGAGCGCGCTCGCCGAGTTCCGGGTCGGCGGACTCGCCGGCCACCTCGCCTCCCAGGTGCTGGCGGTGCCCGGGGTCCTGGCGGAGCCCGTCCCCGCCGGCGAACCGGTGGGGCTGCTGGACCACTACGCCCGGGGCACCTGGATCGGCGCGTCGGTCGACGACGAGGTGAACGTCGGCATTCGGCACGCGGGGGAGCGGTACGCCGCCGACGGCCCCGACGAACTGGTGGCCGCATTCCGGTCCGGCATCGACGAACTGGCCGCCGCGCTGCCGGCCGAGCCGGACGGGCGGGTCGTCCACCTGGCCCGGGGGCCGTGGTCGCTGACCCTGGACGACTACCTCACCACCCGGGTGATGGAACTCGCGGTGCACTCCGACGACCTCGCGGTCAGCGTCGACGTCGCCACCCCGGAGCTGCCCGCGGAGGCGCTGGACCCGGTCCTCGGTCTGCTCGCCCGGCTGGCCGTACGCCGGCACGGCCAGCCGGCGGTGCTGCGGGCGCTCAGCCGCGCCGAGCGGGCGCCGGCGAACGTCACCGCGTTCTGACGCGCGAAGGGCGGTGCCCCCGCGAGGGGACACCGCCCTTGTCGTCGGCGCGGGGCGTCAGCCGTCCAGGCCGACGGGGGAGTTCGGCCGGTCCACGTCCACGAACTCGATCTCGTCGATGGCCCGGTTCCGGCTGCCGGCGGCGCGGGCGGCGGTGCCGGCGGCCCAGCC
>JBARAE010000738.1:0-3134 GCA_049791715.1 Micromonospora sp. | reverse complement strand
AGTCGAGCCCGTAGTTGGTGAGGATGAGGACGCGGGCCACGGCGAGGTCGGGATCGGCGGCGATGCGCCGGGTGGCTTCGATGCCGTCGAGTCCCGGCATCTGCACGTCCATCAGCACGACGTCCGGTCGCAGGCGCCGCGACAGCTGGACGGCCGAAGCGCCGTCGGCCGCCTCGCCGACGACCTCCAGGTCGTCCTCCGCCTCGAGCAGGGCCCGGAATCCGGCCCGCATCAGGGCTTGGTCATCGGCGAGCAGGACCCGGATCATGCCGGCTCCTCCCTCCGGTCGGAGCCGCCACGATCCGTGGCGGGCTGAGCTGGTTGGACCTCGCGCAAGCGCTCGGTCATGCCGCACCGTCCAGCGGGAACGTGGCCTGCACGGCGAACCCGCCGCCGTCGCGAGGGGCGGCCTGCAGCGTGCCGCCCAACCCGGCGACCCGTTCCCGCATGCCACGCAGGCCCACACCCGGTGTCACCGGCCGAACCGGTGACGCGTGGCCGTCGTCGGCCACCGAGACGGTGAGCAGTTCCGGGGCGTACTCGACGTGGATCCGGGCGGTGGCGGGGCCGGCGTGGCGGGCGACGTTGGTCAGGGCCTCCTGGACGACGCGATACCCGGCCTGGTCGACCTCGGCGGGCAGGTCCCGGGGCTGACCGGTGACGGTCACCTGCACCGGTACGCCGGCCGCCCGGGTCCGCTCGGCGAGCTCGCCCACCCGGGCCAGCCCGACGCCGTCGCCGTCAACGGGTGAGCGCAGGACGTCCAGGGTGGCCCGCAGTTCCCGCATCGCGGCGCCGCTGGCCTCCTGGATCGCCAGCAGCGTGGCCGACGGTTCCTCGCCGTGCTTGCGGGCCAGGTGCACGGCGATCCCGGCCTGCACCTTGATCACGGAGATGTTGTGGGTCAACGAGTCGTGCAGATCCCGGGCGATGCGCAGGCGCTCCTCCCCGGCGCGGCGCAACGCCATCTCCTCGCGGGTGCGTTCGGCCTCGATCGCCCGCTGCTCGACCTGTTCCAGGTACGCCCGGCGCTGCCGAGCGACGAGCCCGGCGACGTTGGCCGCCACAAACCAGCCCAGCAGCAGGGCGGTCCGCTCGACGATCAGCTGGCCGGGCCGGTCGGCGGGCGCGACCGAGATGTCGCGGGCCAGGAACCCACCGAGGAAGACGAGGCTGGCCAGGGCGGCGGCCGATCGGCGCCCCCGCCAGGCGACGACGTAGACCGCGCCGAGGACAGGGAACGCGGCGGACACCCCGGGGTGTACCCGGACGTGGAGGGCCAGCATGGCGGCGGTCACCGCGATCAAGGCCACCACCGGGTACCGCCGGCACACCGCCAGGGCCGCCGCCATGACCAGGACCAGGGCGACGTCGATCGCTCGCACCGGACCGGCATCCGGCGCGAGCGCGGCGTTGCCGAGCAGGAGGACGCCGAGGGCGACGCCGCCGAGGGCGTAGGGCAGATCCGGGCGCATGATCGAACTGTAGAGCGGCCGTCATCAGGGAGCATCCCCCGTTTGCGGTAGATGAGGCGTACTGCGGACGCGGTATCGACGGTCGGCAAGTGCCTGCGGCGGCACGACGTTTTCCCGGCCCGTCGAGGCAAGCATCGAGCCCATGACATACCGCTTCTTCACCCCCGCGAAAGCGTCAGCAGCGAGCGGTCTCACCGGGGAGGTCTACCGGCAGCTGCGGGACGAGTTCCTCGGACCGGTGCCCACCTTCCAGGCGCTCTCGGCCGTGCCGGAGGTGCTGGCCGCCACCTGGGCGCTGATGCGCGAGGCCCTGCTCGCCGGGGACGCGTCCCGGGTCGACCGCGAGCTTGTCGCGTCGGCGGTGTCCCGGGCCAACCGCTGCCGCTTCTGCGTCGACGCCCACGTGATGCTGCTGCACGCGCTCGGCGAGCACGAGCTCGCCGAGGTCATCGCCCGGGGCGGGACGCCGCCGGAGCCGAGGCACGCGGAGCTCGTCGGCTGGGCCGAAGCCAGCCGCAGCCCCCGGGCCGCCGCCTGGAGCAGCCCGTACGGTCCCGAGGTCACCGGCACGCTGCTCGCCTTCCACTTCGTCAACCGGATCGTCTCGGCGCTGCTCGACCCGGATCTGCTGCCCGGCGGCCTGCAGCGGTCCCCGATGGTGCGGTCCGGCGTGGGCCGGCTCTACGCCAGGACCGCCCGGGAGCCGAAGGACCCCGGCCGCAGCCTCGCGCTCCTCGACACCGGCACCGCCGCCCCACCGGGTTGGGCCGGGGACAGCCCGGTCGGGGTCGCGTACGCGGCGCTGAAGAACGCCGCCACGCAAGGCGGAGACCTCCTGGGCGAGGTCGCTCGCCAGACCGTCACGGCCACCGTGCGGTGGGAGGACGGACGGTACCCGGCCCGGCCCGCGGACTGGGCCGTCGATCTGGTCCGGGACGTGCCCGGCACGGACCGCATCGGAACGCGGATCGCGCTGCTGGCGGCGTTCGCGCCCGGCGCGATCAGCGTCGGCGACGTCGCCCTCTGGCGGCTGTCCCATCCGGCCGACGCCGACCTCGTGCGGCTGGTCGCGTACGGGGCGATCACGGCCACCGATCACGTCGCGCGGGCGCTGGCCCCGGCTCAGCTCTAGGAGGTCACCATGCGCAAGGCCCTGGTCATCGTCAGCGCTCTGCTGCTCGCCTCGTTCGCCCTGCAGTTCGTCTTCGCCGCCGTGGGCGCGTTCACGAAACCCGCGGGTGAGGGCGCATATGCGCTGCACAGCGTCAACGGGATGGCGGTCATCCCCGTTCTCACCCTGCTGACCATCCTGTTCGCCGTCCTGGCGAAGGCGCCGGGACGGCTCATCGGGCTGGCGGCCCTGCCGCTCGGTCTCGTCGTCGTGCAGGCGCTCCTCGCCATGCTCGCGAACGCGTCCACCGACGCCGCGGGCGTCACTACCCCGTTCGGCCTGACCATCGCCGGGCTGCACGCGGTCAACGGAATCATCGCGGTGCACGTCGTGGTCAATGTCCTCCGGGCCGCGCGAAAGCTGGCCGGCCCGGCGCCGGCCGGGGCCACCCAGGTGGCCGTCCGGGCAGGGGAACCGGCATGAGCGTCGGCTCGCTGCTCGCGGCCGACCTTGTGATCGCGGTCCTCGCGGCCGCCGGGTGGCTGGGC
>JBARAE010000737.1:0-6417 GCA_049791715.1 Micromonospora sp. | reverse complement strand
GCTGGTCGTCCGGCCCGAGTCGGCCCGGGTCTACGCGTACGCGTACAGCATCGAGGTGGACCGGCTGCGGGCCGCGCGGGTGGGCCTCGGCGGCGAGGTGCTCGACCGCCGGGAGCTGGACCGGCCGCGGAACCTGCTGGCCGGGGAAACCGCGCCGCTGCTGGCCGGCGCCGTCAAGGAGATGCACCAGTCGGTGCCCGCGGGCTCGATCTGCGTGGGCGCCGGGGTGGCGGTCTGCGGCATGGTGCGCCGCGAGGACGGCCTGGTCCGGCTCAGCCCGACCACCGGCTGGGTGGACGAGCCGATCGGTGCCGCCCTCGCCGCCGAGCTCGGCACCGACGTGCCGATCACGGTCGGCAACGTGGCCGACGTCGCCGCCTTCGCCGAGCACGCCCGGGGCGTCGCGGCCGGCTGCGACAACGTCATCTACCTGTACGGGGACGTGGGCGTCGGGGCGGGAATCATCGCCGGCGGCCGGCGGCTCACCGGCCACGGCGGCTACAGCGGCGAGGTCGGCCACATGGTGGTGGTCCGCGACGGCACCCGCTGCGAGTGCGGCCGGCGCGGCTGCTGGGATACCGAGATCGGCGAGCACGGCCTGCTCCGGGCCGCCGGGCGCTCGGACGCCCGGGGCCGGGACGCCCTGCTGGCCCTCTTCGACGCCGCCGACCGGGGCGACGCCCGCGCCCAGAACGCGGTCCGCCAGGCCGGCGACTGGCTCGGGTTCGGTGTGGCGAACCTGGTCAACATCTTCAACCCGGAGATGGTCATCTTCGGCGGCGCGATGCGCGACCTCTACCTGGCCGCCGCGGCCCAGGTACGCAGCCGGCTCAACTCCAACGGGCTGCCCGCCTGCCTGGAGCACGTCCGGCTGCGAACCCCGAAACTCGGCGAGGACGCCCCGCTGATCGGCGCCGCCGAACTGGCCTTCGAGCGGCTGCTCGCCGACCCGCTCGACGTGGGCTGACCGGCTCAACCGGCCGGGACCGGCTGGCTCGGTTCGGGGTCCGGCCGGTGCCCGGTGGACGGTGGACGGTCCAGGTCCCGCCAGGCCGGCGCGACGAACGGTGCGAGCGTGACCAGCAGGTACGCGCCGCCGAAGAGCAGGCAGGCGACGGGGAGCGCGACGCTGTCCGCGGCCTGACCGGCGAGCAGACCACCCAGGGGGATGCCGGCCCAGGAGAGGGCGTGCGACGGGCCGAGGACCCGGGCGCGCAGTTCCTCGGGGACCCGCTCGTAGATGATCGCGCCGAGGATCGGGTTGATCGCGGCGATGCTCAGCCCGGCCACGAACGAGATCAGGTAGACCGCCCAGAGCCGGTCCACCACCGCCAGCGCCACGAACCGGGGCGCCCCGGCGATGAGGAAGCCCACGGTGAACACCGCGAACCGGGGCACCCGTGCCGCCACCACGGTGAACACGATGTTCCCCAGGACCGCGCCGGTCGCGAACGACGCGGAGAGGACGCCGAGCGCGGTGGGCGTACCGACGACCTCGCGGGCCCAGAGCGGGGCCAGCACCGAGCTGTACCCGGCGTCGGCCAGGTTGGTCACGAAGAGCAGCAGGGTCACCGCACCGGTCAGGCGTTCCCGGCGCAGGAAGCGCAGCCCCTCGGCGAGTGAGGCCAGGTATCCGCGGAACCCACCCGGCTGCCCGGCGTCCCCGTTCCGGTCCGCGCCGGGCCGGTGGGTTCCGCTCGCGACGGCGGTCGTCCGGTCCGTGTCGCCGCCCGGGCGGACCGCCGCTACGGTCGCGGCGACGACGACGCCGGCCACCAGGAAGCTCGCCGCGTCGAACGCGAGCACGGTGGCCGCGTCCAGCGTGGCGATGAGGACGCCGGCGAGCGGCGCGCCGAGCAACGTGGCCAGCCGGGACAGCCCGTCGTGCAGGGCGGTGGCCCGGGTCAGCGCCATCCCGGAGGCGGCCACGGTGTCCGGGAAGACCACCCGCTTCGCCGTGTCGCCGAACCCGCGCAGCAGGCCCACGGCGGCGATCAACGCGAGGAGCGTGCCGAAGTGGAGCCGGTCCAGCCCGTACAGCAGCGGCACGGCGGCCAGCGCGGCGGCGCTGGCCAGGTCGGCGACCACGCTCGCCCGCCGGGCGCCGACCCGGTCCAGCAGCGGGCCACCCAGCCCGCAGGCCAGCACGTACGGCAGCATCTCGGCGAAGGCGACCAGCCCGGTACGGGCGGCGCTGCCGGTGGTGACCAGTGTGAACCAGGGCAGCGCCACCATGCTCATCCGGCTGCCGATCAGCGAGACCAGTTCGGCGGCGAGCAGTCCGACCAGCGGTCCCCGGCGGCGGCTCACCGGGCCCGCCCCTCGTCCTCGTCGCGCTCGCCGGCCGGGCGGCGCGGTTCGCCCTTCAGGCACCCCGCCTCGAGGGTCGGGCGAGGCGGCTCGCCGGCCGGGTCCGCCGACGCGGCGCCCACGAACGGCATGAGCTGGGCTTGGAGCTCCACCGGCTCGGCGTTGGGCGGTGCCGGGACCTCCGGGTCGTCGCGGCGGTAGCGGCCCATGAGCGCGAAAAGCTCGTCGTTCAGCTCGGCCGCCTCGGTCGGGGTGAGCCGGAGCCGCCAGTTGCTCAGCGTCGGCGCGGCGTGCCACTCCTCCGGCAGCGCCGGCAACTCGCTCAACCACCGGTCGACCCGATCGGCGTAGAGGCCCGCCACCGCGCGCAGGTAGCTCTCCGCCTCGGCGGGTGCCGCACGGCCCACCGCCCCCTCGAAGACGGTTCTCCGGTGGGCGGCCTTCCACCAGCGTTCCCGGCCGACCGCGCGCTCCGGGTCCTCCACCACGAAGCCGTACTGGGCGAGCTGGCGGAGGTGGTAGCTGGTGGCGCCGGTGGACTGGCCGAGCCGCTCGGCGAGCAGCGTCGCGGTGGCCGGCCCCTGCTCCCGGAGCACGTTGAGGATGCGGACCCGCAGCGGGTGGGCCAGCCCGCGCAGGCTCGTGGCATCCGGTCTGATCTCGTTCGGCGACATGAAGCAAAGCTATCTTTGCAAAGACTCCTTTGCAAGGTGCCGACGAGTCGAAGCGGTGAACTGATCGGGCCGGCGATCCGTACCAGAGTCCGGACGGGCGACCGGCGGGTGCGCCCGTCCGCCAAGCGTTCGGTCCGGACCGAGGAGGCCCCGCACACCATGGCACCGCTCAGATCCGCACGCCGCCGACCGGCGCACCGGGTGGCGCTGCTGCTCGTCGCCCTCGTCGCCGGGCTCGGCGTCCTCCCCGGGGTGGCCGTGGCCGCGCCCGGTCAGCAGCTCAACGCCGCCGACATGACCCTGCTCAACGGCGTACGGCTGGCCGGGCTCTGGGAGATGCCCGCCGGGCAGATGGCCGCCGAGAAGGGCCAGTCGCCGCGGGTACGGGAGATCGGAGCGGAGATCTCCCGGCAGCACGGGGTGCTCGACCAGCTCGTGGTGAACGCCGCCAACAAGCTCGGTGCCACCCTGCCGACCGAGCCCACGGCCGAGCAGAAGGGATGGCTGGCCGAGATGCAGAACGCCAGCGGCGCCCGGTTCGACCAGATCTTCGTGACCCGGCTCCGGGTGGCGCACGGCAAGATCTTCCCGGTGATCGGCGCCGTACGGGCCAGCACCCGGGACGCCACCGTCCGCAAGCTCGCCGACGAAGCGAACAAGTTCGTGTCCGACCACATGGCGATGCTGGAGAGCACCGGACTGGTCCGGTGGCAGCAGCTCCCGCCCGCCGCCCTGCCCCCGGCACAGAGCGACTCGCTGGTCGCCGCGGCCGCCGCCAGCGCCGGCACCGGTCGCGGCATCGAGGTCAGCACCACCGTCGTCTGGGTGGTCTTCCTCGTCGCCCTCGGCACCGGCGGCTTCGCCACCTACCGCATCCTGCGCCGCAGCTGACGCGCACAGCGCCGGGACGGCTGGTGAGGAGGGGCCCCCTGCTATACACGAGGCGTTGACAGGGGACCCCTCCTCGCACGTCAGCCGTGCCAGGAGCGCCAGAGAGCGGCGTACGAGCCGCCGGCCGCGACCAGCTCGTCGTGCGACCCCAGCTCGGCGATCCGGCCGTCCTCCACCACCGCGACGCGATCCGCGTCGTGCGCCGAGAAGAGCCGGTGCGCGATGGCGATCACCGTCCGCCCCGCCAGCACGGCCGCCAGCGACCGCTCCAGCTCGCGAGCCGCCCGCGGGTCGATCAGCGAGGTCGCCTCGTCCAGGACCAGGGTGTGCGGGTCGGCCAGTACCAGCCGGGCCAGGGCGAGCTGCTGCGCCTGCGCCGGGGAGAGCGGGTGCCCACCCGCGCCGACCACCGTGGCCAGCCCGTCCGGCAACGCCTCCGCCCACCCCAGCGCGTCCACCGCGGCCAGCGCGGCCCGGACGTCGGCGTCGTCCGCCTCCGGCCGCACCATCGCCACGTTCTCGGCCAGGGTGCCGATGAAGACGTGGTGCTCCTGGGTCACCAGCGCGACGTGTCCGCGCAGCTCGTCCAGGGGCAGCTCGGTCAGCGGGCGGTCGGCCACGGTCACCGAGCCGGACCGGGGCGCGTGCACCCCGGCCAGCAGCCGGCCCAGCGTGGACTTGCCCGCGCCGGACGGGCCGACCATGGCCAGCGTCTCGCCCGGGCGGGGTACCAAGGTCACCCCGTGCAGCACGTCGTACCCCTCCCGGTAGGCGTACCGGACGTCCCGGGCGGCGACCCGCCGGTCCCCGTCCGGCACGCCGTCCCGGTCCGAGGTCGCCGTCGACGCGGGCGGGTCGCCGGCCACGCCGAGCAGCCGCGCCATCGAGGCACCGCCGACCTGCAGCTCGTCCAGCCAGGAGAGCAGCCGGTCGATCGGGTCGACGATCTGCTGCACGTAGAGGGTGGCCGCGGTGACCTGACCCAGGGTGACCCAGCCCTTCAGGTGGAACCAGCCGCCGATGACCAGCGTGGCGACCACCGGCACCACGTACCCGATCTCGGCGACCGGGAAGAAAACCGTCCGCAGCGTCAACGTGTACCGCTCGGCGGCGTACGACCGGCGGATGTCCCCGTCGGTGCGCGCCCGGCGGCGCGCCTGCTGCCGCAGCGCCTCCGTGGTCCGCGACCCCTCGACGGTCTCGCTGATCCCGTCGGTGATGTCGGAGTAGGCGGCGTTCTCCCGCAGATAGCCCTCGGGCGCCCGGCGCAGGTACCAGCGGGTGCCCGCCCAGAGCACCGGCACCGCGATCAGGCAGGGCAGCGCCAGCAGCGGTCCGGTCAGCACCAGCGCGCCGACGATCAGCACGACGGTCACCACCGCGATCAGCGTCTCCGGCACCGCGAAGCGGACCGTCCGGGACAGCGCGGAGACGTCCCGGGAGGTCCGGGTGAGCAGGTCGCCGGTGCCGGCCCGCTCCACCGTGGGCAGCGGCAGGGCGAGCACCCGGTCGACGAAGTCCTCCCGCAGCTGGGCGAGGACCCGCTCGCCGAGCCGGGCCGAGGCCAGGTGGGCGAACCGGACCAGCACCGACTGGAGGACCACGAACCCGGCGATGGCCAGCGCGATCCGGTCGACGGTGATCGTCGAGGTGCCGCGCGAGATGCCCTCCACCAGGTCACCGAGCAGCCGCGGCGCGACCAGGCCGGCGGCGGCGGCGAGCGCGTGCAGGCCGAGCGCCGCGGCCAGGCCGCGCGGATGCCGGCGGACCAGGGTGCGGGCGTACCGCCGGACCTGGTCCGCGTCGGCGACGGGCAGGGCCGTGCTCATCAGTCCTCCTCCCGGCTGACCGTGGCCGCGTACCGCGGCTCGGTGGCGAGCAGTTCCTCGTGCGACCCCTCGGCCACCACCTTGCCGTCCTCCACGAAGACCACGTGGTCGGCCCGGCTCAGCACCAGCGGGCTGGTGGTGCAGACCAAGGTCGTCCGCCCGCGCCGCGCCGCCCCGAGCCGGTCGGCGATCCGGGCCTCGGTGTGCGCGTCCACGGCGCTGGTCGGCTCGACCAGCACCAGCGTCTCCGGGTCGGCGACCAGCGCCCGCGCCAGCCGCAGCCGCTGCCGCTGGCCGCCGGAGAACTCCCGGCCGCGTTCGGCCACCCGGCTGTCCAGCCCGTCGGGCAGCGCATCCACGATGTCCGTCGCGCTCGCCGCCACCAGGGCCGCCTCCACCGCGTGTCGGTCGGCCACCCCGTTCGGGTCCAGCTCCGCGCGCAGCGGCCCGGTGAACAGGTGCGCGTCGTTGTCGGCCACCAGGATCCGCTCGCGCACCGTCGCCAGCGCCACCTCCCGCAGCGGTACGCCGTGCAGCGTCGCGTCCCCGTCGACGTACCGGCCGAGCCGGTCGGCGATGGCGGCGGCGTCCTCCGGGGCGGTGGCGGCCAGCGCGGTGAACCGGCCCGGGCGCAGCACCAGCCCGGACTGGACGTCGACCAGCTCACCGGGGCCGTCGGGCAGCGGCACCGGGTGGGCCGGGTCGACCAGTTC
>JBARAE010000736.1:0-1800 GCA_049791715.1 Micromonospora sp. | reverse complement strand
GAGCATGAGGATCGGGATGCCGCTGCCGGAGGCGACGATGCGCCGGGCGACCTCGTCGCCGGAGGGGCCGGGGATGTCGCGGTCGAGGACCGCGAGGTCGTAGGAGTTGACGCTGAGCAGTTCCAGGGCGGCGTCGCCGTCGCCGGCGATGTCGGCGGCGATCGCCTCCAGCCGCAGACCGTCACGGACGGCTTCGGCCAGGTAGGGCTCGTCCTCCACGATCAGTACGCGCATGTCTGAAGCCTATGAGCAGCACAAATGTCTAGCCGACGCATGCACACCGGACACGCGACTCAGCCTGCCGGTGCCGGCGCGGGCCGAGGCTGGTCCGACGGCGCTTCCGCCGTAGTGCGCCACCAGCGGCGCGACGCCAGCGCGGCCAGCACGGCGCCGGCGGCGTTGACCAGTACGTCGTCCACGGACGATACCCGGTCCAGTCGCAAGACGTACTGTGCGGTTTCGACCAGAACCGAGCAGCCTGCCCCGAGCGCCAGTACCCGCGGCACGGACGCCAGCGCCGCGAACCGCATCGGGGCGAAGAACCCCAGCGCCGCGAAGATCAGCAGGTTGCCGACGATCCCGACCGGCCCCATCGTGAGCAGGTCCCGCAGCGGTACCAGGCTCACCCGGCCGGGGACGATGCCTGCCCCGACGCCGGGCATCATGGTCATCCATAGGAACGGCACCGTCCCGTGGACCATGCCCACCTCGGCCAGCGACATCCGCCACGCCGATGTGACGCCGGCGGCACGCCGACGGTGCGCCAGAGCCCACACCACCAGCGCGGCCACCGGCAGCGCGACCAGCGTGATGAGCACCACACCGTTGAACGTGTCGAAGCAGCCGTGCCACCGCCCGGCCATGCACCTCGGAGCGGACATCATGAGCGGCCGCCGCACGACGAACGCGGCGCTCGCCATGCCGAGGATCGCCAGGCTGAGGAGCACGATCCTGCGCGTGCGGCGGGGCGGTGCTGACAGGGATGCGTTGTGGTTCACGCCCCCATTGAAGATGGAGGGCCGTAGCGGTGGCGTATGCGATTTTCGATACGCCCGCGATACACGGAATCCCCGGCGTCGTCGTCCGGCACCTCGACCGCGACCAGGGCCGCAGCCGGCTGGCGACGTCGACGGGCAACGGTCCACGATCCGGGCGGTCAGCGCTTGCTCGGACTGGTCAGCGCCGAGCGCACGATCCGTTCGATCCGCCCGGCCGCCGGCGGCGGCTCGATCCGCTCCGTCGGCAGCGCACCAGTAGCTCGTCGCGGACCGACTCCGGGCGCCGCTCGGGTCAGCGGCGTGTGGCGGGGGCAGGCGGCCGGGTGCGCTCGGCGTCGACGCCGATCTGCTCGGCGAAGGCCGGGTCGACCGCGAGCAGGGGGCGCGGCCCGTACAGCGCCATCGCCGTCAACAGCTCCTCGGTGCCGCGCTCGCTCCACGCGGGCCGGCGTTCCGGCGCCAGATCGGCGTACGCGCGCCGTTGCCGGCGCAGCAGTCGACGGGCGGCCGCCCCGGTTTCCGGTACCTCGGACAGCCACCAGCCGGTGAGCAGGGTCGCCAGGCACAACAGCAGGAGGCCGACGACGGACGGCGGCCCGCCGGCGGTACGTCCCTCGACGGCGCTCTCCACGAGCCGGATCACGCCGACGGCGGCCACGGCGAACAGCGGCAGGGTGCCGAGCGCGATGCGTCGCCGTTGCGCCGGGGTCAGCAGCCACCCGTCCCGCACCAGCCGGCCCACCAGCCGGCGCAGCGCCCGGGTCACGCCCGGGTCGGCGAGCAGGGCCGCCCACGTCTGCGG
>JBARAE010000735.1:0-7801 GCA_049791715.1 Micromonospora sp. | reverse complement strand
CCGGCCGGTGCGACAGACTGCTCAGGACTACTCACGGTCGCTGGTGTGAAGGAGTACGACGTGGCGAGCCTCGACACCTTCGGTGCGAAGACCCAGCTACGCGTCGGAGACGCGAGCTACGAGATTTTCAGGATCGACCAGGTGGAGGGGCACAACCGGCTGCCCTACGGCCTGAAGATCCTGCTGGAGAACCTGCTGCGGACCGAGGACGGCGCGAACATCACCGCCGACCACATCCGGCAGCTCGGTGCCTGGGACCCCACCGCCGATCCGAGCGTGGAGATCCAGTTCACCCCGGCGCGGGTGCTGATGCAGGACTTCACCGGCGTGCCCTGCGTCGTGGACCTGGCCACCATGCGGGAGGCCGTCCGCGACCTCGGCGGCGACGCCACCAAGGTGAACCCGCTCGCCCCGGCCGAGCTGGTCATCGACCACTCCGTCATCGCCGACCTGTTCGGCCGCGAGGACGCCTTCGAGCGCAACGTCGAGCTGGAGTACCAGCGCAACAAGGAGCGCTACCAGTTCCTGCGCTGGGGCCAGACCGCGTTCAACGAGTTCAAGGTCGTGCCGCCGGGCACCGGCATCGTGCACCAGGTCAACATCGAGTACCTGGCCCGCACGGTCATGGAGCGCAACGGCCAAGCGTACCCGGACACCGTGGTCGGCACCGACTCGCACACCACCATGGTCAACGGCCTCGGCGTCCTCGGCTGGGGCGTCGGCGGCATCGAGGCTGAGGCCGCGATGCTCGGCCAGCCGGTCAGCATGCTGATCCCCCGGGTCGTCGGCTTCAAGCTCTCCGGCGAGATGCCGGCCGGCACGACCGCCACCGACCTGGTGCTCACCATCACCGAGATGCTGCGGAAGCACGGCGTGGTCGGCAAGTTCGTCGAGTTCTACGGGCCCGGCGTGAGCGCCGTGCCGCTGGCCAACCGGGCCACCATCGGCAACATGTCCCCGGAGTACGGCTCCACCGTCGCGATCTTCCCGATCGACGCCGAGACCGTCCGCTACCTGGAGCTGACCGGCCGGGACGCGCAGCAGGTCGCGCTCGTCGAGGCGTACGCCAAGGAGCAGGGCCTCTGGCACGACCCGGAGCACGAGCCGGAGTACTCGGAGCGGCTGGAGCTCGACCTGAGCACCATCGAGCCGTCGCTGGCCGGCCCGAAGCGTCCGCAGGACCGGGTGCCGCTGGGCAGCGCCAAGACCCTCTTCCGTTCGGCGCTGACCGACTACGTGGCCGCCGACGAGACCGGCGGCGACCGGGACCGCAAGCCGGGTGTGCCGCAGCTGGACAAGCCGTTCGGGGTGGCGGGCCACGCCGACGAGGCCAGCGCGGAGTCCTTCCCCGCCAGCGACTCCCCGGCCAACGGGGTCGATGACCCGGCCGACGCCCCGCGCGACCTGGAGACCGCCGCGGTGGGCGCGGGCGGCCGGGCGAGCAACCCGATCCGGGTCACCGGCGCCGACGGCGTCGAGTACGAGCTGGACCACGGCGCCGTGGTGATCGCCGCGATCACCTCCTGCACCAACACCTCCAACCCGCAGGTCATGATCGGGGCCGCGCTGCTGGCCCGGAACGCGGTGGACAAGGGCCTGTCCCGCAAGCCGTGGGTCAAGACCACCCTGGCGCCCGGCTCCAAGGTCGTCATGGACTACTACGACCGGGCCGGCCTCACCCCGTACCTGGAGAAGCTCGGCTTCAACCTGGTCGGCTACGGCTGCACCACCTGCATCGGCAACTCCGGCCCGCTGCCGGAGGAGGTCTCGAACGCGGTCAACGAGGCCGACCTCGCCGTCGTGTCGGTGCTCTCCGGCAACCGGAACTTCGAGGGCCGGATCAACCCGGACGTCAAGATGAACTACCTGGCGTCCCCGCCGCTGGTGGTCGCCTACGCGCTCGCCGGCACGATGGACATCGACCTGGCCAACGAGCCGATCGGCGAGGACAGCCAGGGCAACCCGGTCTTCCTGCGGGACATCTGGCCGAACAGCGCCGAGATCCAGGACGTCATCGCCTCGGCGATCGGCGCCACCGGCTTCAGCTCGGCGTACGCGGACGTCTTCGCCGGCGACGAGCGGTGGCAGTCGCTGCCGACCCCGACCGGTGACACCTTCGCCTGGGCCGACGAGTCGACGTACGTCCGCAAGCCCCCGTACTTCGAGGGCATGCAGCAGGAGCCGAGCCCGGTGCAGGACATCACCGACGCGCGGGTGCTGGCCAAGCTGGGTGACTCGGTGACCACCGACCACATCTCCCCGGCCGGCTCGATCAAGGCCGACTCCCCCGCCGGCACGTACCTCGCCGAGCACGGCGTGCCGCGCCACGAGTTCAACTCGTACGGCTCCCGCCGGGGCAACCACGAGGTGATGATCCGGGGCACCTTCGCCAACATCCGGCTGCGCAACCAGCTCGTCCCGGGCGTCGAGGGTGGCTTCACGGTCAACCACCTGACCGGCGAGCAGACCTCGATCTACGACGCCTCGGTCGCCTACCAGGAGGCCGGCGTGCCGCTGGTCGTGCTGGCCGGCAAGGAGTACGGCTCCGGCTCGTCCCGGGACTGGGCGGCCAAGGGCACCATGCTGCTGGGCGTGCGGGCGGTCATCGCCGAGTCGTACGAGCGGATCCACCGCTCGAACCTGATCGGGATGGGTGTGCTGCCGCTGCAGTTCCCGGTCGACACGAACGCCGAGTCGCTGGGGCTCACCGGTACGGAGACCTTCTCCATCACCGGCGTGACCGCGCTGAACAACGGCGAGACCCCGCGCACGGTGAAGGTCACCACCGACACCGGCGTCGAGTTCGACGCGGTGGTCCGGATCGACACCCCCGGTGAGGCGGACTACTACCGGCACGGCGGCATCCTGCAGTACGTGCTGCGTCGCATGATCGCCAGCTGACGTACCCGAGGCGAAGGGCCCTTTCCCGCAGGCGCGGGAAGGGGCCCTTCGGCGTCCGGCGGGTCAGTCGGTGAGGGCGGCCCGGCGGCGGGCCTCGCGGGTCTTCATCGCGTGCTCCAGCAGGGTGATGAGCACCTCCTTGCTCGACTCCCGCTGCCGTGCGTCGCAGAGCACCACCGGCACGCCCGGGTCGAGGTTGAGCGCCGTCTGCACCTCGTCCAGCCGGAACTGCCGGGCGCCCTCGAAGCAGTTCACCGCCACCACGAACGGTGTACCGCGCTCCTCGAAGTAGTCGATGGAGGGGAAGCAGTCCGCCAGCCGCCGGGTGTCCGCCAGCACCACGGCGCCGATGGCACCGAGCGCCAGCTCGTCCCAGACGTACCAGAACCGGTCCTGGCCCGGCGTGCCGAACAGGTAGAGCACCAGGTCGTCGCTGACGGTGATCCGGCCGAAATCCATCGCCACGGTGGTGGTGGTCTTCTGCTCCACCCCGGAGAGGTCGTCGACACCCACCCCGGTCTCGGTCAGCACCTCCTCCGTCCGCAGGGGACGCGTCTCGCTGACCGCGCCCACCATGGTGGTCTTGCCCACGCCGAAACCACCGGCGATCAGAATCTTGACCGCGGTGGGCAGCGGGGCCGCACCGGCCGGCCGCTCAGAGGGCCCGTAGTCCATTGATTACCGCCTCGAAAACACTGTCGTCGGGAAGGCCGGCGGGAGTCGCGCGCGGCTCACGTACCTGCACCAGGTTGCGGGCCACCAGGTCACCGAGGAGGACCCGGACGGTGCCGACCGGCAGGTCGAGGTGGGCGGCGACCTCTGCCACGGACTGCATCCGCTGACAGAGGCAGACGATGGCCACGTGCTCCGGGCCCAGCCCGGACTCGGACCCCACATCCGTCCGGGTCGCCGTCACCAGGGAGATCAGGTCGAACGTGCCGGTGACCGGGCGGGCCCGGCCGCCGGTGACCGCGTACGGGCGCACCACCGGGCCCGCGTGGTCGTCCACCCACTCGTGCTCCGCGGAGCCCCCCGGCGCGGTCATCGCACCGGGTTTTCGCCGGCCACCTGTTCGGGCGCCCGGGTCGGCGAGGCGACGAACCTGCCCACCCGGGTCACCAGCATGGCCATCTCATACGCGATCAGGCCGACGTCGGCGTCCTCGGAGGCCAGCACCGCCAGGCAGGCGTTGCGCCCGGCCGCGGTGACGAAGAGGAACGACGACTGCATCTCGATGATCGTCTGCTGCACCTGGCCGCCGCCGAAGCGCTTGCCCGCGCCCCGGGCCAGGCTCTGGATGCCCGCAGCCATCGCCGCCAGATGTTCACCGTCGTCCCGGCTCAGTCCCCGCGAGGAGGCCATCAGCAGGCCGTCGGTGGAGAGCGCCACAGCATGTTCCGCCTGCTTCACCCGGCCGACCAGGTCGTCCAGCAACCACGTCAGGTCCGCGCTGGAAGCCGTCTTCTGCGTCACTCGTCGTCCTCTTCTCCCCTGGCTGGTGTCGCCGTGCTTGTCCGGGATGTCGCCGTACCACCCGGTCTCCGGTGCCGCTGCGTCGCCGTCATCTCAGGTCGCCTGCTCGTCCCCGGTGTCCGGCCCGCTCTCCGGCTGCCGAGTCGTCCCGCCGAGCAGCCGCGCCGCGTCCGTACGCCCCCGCCGGGTGCCGCTCTGGTAGGAGCTCATCATCCGGCGCACCTGCTCCGGCGCGCGGACCGCGTCCTCGTCCGGCTCGGTGTCCGCAGCGGAGGGTTCGGTGCGCAGTTCCGGCACGAGGCTCGCCTGGCGTACCCGTACCGGCAGGCCCGAATCGGTCCGCGCCGGCTCGTCCGACTCGCCGTCGCTTTCGTCGTTCGCCGCCAGGACGGCATCCGCCTCGGTCGGGCCGCCGGCGGACTCCCCCTCGGCACCACCGATCGTCATCAGACCGATCGGAATGGTGGGGCCGTCCAGCGCCGACTGGCCGCCGCGCCGCCGGGTCCGCGTCGGCAGGCCGGACTCGGTCAGCGGCGGTGGGTCGTCCACGGTGTCCGCCGGGTCACCGTCCGGCACGGCCGGCGGCTCGGCCAGCGTCACCGGTGCGACGGGCTGCTCGGCGACGGTCGTCGACCGGGCCTCGGTGGCCTCCGCGCGGGGCGCCACCGGCGGCCCCGCGTTCGGGACACCCGTGCCCGCCCGGAACCCACCCGAGCTGTACGGGTCCGTGCCGTCCTCGGTGACCAGGCCGAGCGGGATCAGCACGACCGCCGTCGTGCCGCCGTACGCCGACTCCTTGAGCTGCACCCGGACGCCGTGCCGTTCGGTGAGCCGGCTGACCACGTAGAGGCCGAGCCGGGAGGCGTTGGCGAGGTTCAGCTCGGACCGGTCGACGATCCGGTGGTTCGCGGCGCCGAGGTCCTCCTCGGTCATGCCGAGGCCCCGGTCCTCGATCTCGATGGCGAAGCCGTTGCCCACCATCTGACCACGTACCTCGACGGTGGTGTGCGGCGGCGAGAAGGAGAGGCCGTTCTCGATCAGCTCGGCCAGCAGGTGGATGACGTCACCGACGGCCCGGCCGGTCAGCGACACCGGGCCGAGCGGCAGCACGGTGACCCGGGTGTAGTCCTCGACCTCCGCGATCGCGCCGCGGACCACGTCGACCATCGGCACGTTGCGCCGCCACGACCGGCCCGGCGTCGAGCCGGAGAGCACGATCAGGTTCTCCGCGTTGCGCCGCATCCGGGTGGCCAGGTGGTCGACCCGGAACAGGTCCTCGAGCTCCTCGGCGTCGTGCTCGCGGCGTTCCATCGCGTCGAGCAGGGTGAGCTGGCGATGGACCAGCGCCTGGGTACGCCGGGCCAGGCTGAGGAACACCTCCCGGACGTTGCGGCGCAGCTCGGCCTGCTCGACGGCGGTGCGGATCGCCGTCTCCTGGACGGCGTTGAACGCCTTGCCCACCTGCCCGATCTCGTCGTCGCCGAACTCCAGCGGTGGCGCCTCCCGGGCGACGTCGACCTCCTCGCCGTGGCCCAGCCGTTCCACGACACCCGGCAGCCGCTCGTTGGCCAGCCGGAACGCGGCCTCACGCAGCCGTTCGAGCTGCCCGACCAAGGCCCGGGCCGTGGTGATCGACACCACGATGGACGCGATGACGGCGATGAGGCCGAGACCGGCGGCGAGCACCATCCGGACGATCACCCACACGGCCACCGGCGTGGCCCGGCCGACCAGCGCGTCGCCCGCGGCCAGCACGGCGGCCTCCTGCTCGTCGAGTGCCGGAGTGATCGCCTCCTGCCACTCGTCGGCCTCCACCGGCAGGAGCCGGTTCGGCCGCCCGTCCTTCACGAGCCGGTCCTCGAGGGCGCGCAGCCGGGTGAAGGACTGGCCTTCGGTCATCCGCACGTACCGGTCCCGGTCGGCGGTCGGCAGCTCGGCGATCGCCTCGCTGGCGAGGAACCGTTGGGCGCCGACCAGCCGGGTGAACAGCGCGTACTCCTGGTCGGTGATGCGACCGGCGGCGGCCACGCCGGCGAAGAGGGCGTCCTCCTGCGACATCAGCTCGCGTACCCGCACCAGCTGGGTGAGGGTCGAGGTGTCCTTGGCGATCTCCTCGTCGTCCAGCTTGCCCAGCGAGGCGTACATCCGGAAGAGCGAATCCAGGACGCCGTTGTAGGCGGCCGCGGCGGTCCCCCGGTCGATGGAGCGGCCGGCCACCTCGTCGCGAACCGGGCCCAGGGCGTCGAGCTGGCCGACCACCTCGTCGATCCGCTGCTCCAACTCGTCGCTGGCGGCCATCCGCGCCCGCCAGGAGCGGGCGGACGCCACGAAGGTGGCCGCGAGCTGCTCGCTGCGCCGGCGCTGCTCCCGCAGCTGATCGGCCTGCTGGGGCGACGGCCGACCGAGGTACGCCACCGACATGCGCCGTTCCTGCTGCAGCGCGGTACGCAGTGGCTCGCTCGGCTCGGCGATCTGGGCGTCGAACGTCTGGACGCCGAGCACGTTCAGTCCGTCCTGGAGGGTCACCCAGGCGGCGAACGCCCAGAGCGCGGCCAGCGAGACCAGCAGGGCGACAACCTTGGTGCGCAACCGTGTACTGCGGGAACCCATCACACCGTCCCTGCCGGTCCTGACTCACGTCTCGGGGATGGCCGAAACACTCGACGCCGGCCCTGGCGCACGCTAGCAGTGTCCGGAACTTCACTCAAGAAGTGCCGAACAAGAGCCGGCGGGGGCGGCGGACCCCAGCTCGGTCACGTGGCGAAGACGCTCGTCCGCCAGCTTCCGTGCCGAGACGACGGCGGCCCGCACGATCAGCGGCGGATGGTAGAGGTCCTTGTCGTGCCACAGTGGTGGGTGCTGGATGGCCGCCGTCACCC
Source organism: Micromonospora sp. (assembly GCA_049791715.1). GTDB lineage: Bacteria > Actinomycetota > Actinomycetes > Mycobacteriales > Micromonosporaceae > Micromonospora. Next base: position 548 of record JBARAE010000735.1, on the reverse strand, counting down.
GCAGGTGACCGACCGCCCCGGCCAGCGCCGCATCCACCTCCGGGCGGGGCCGCCCGGCCACCAGGATCTGCACGGCGTAGGCGGTCTCCTCGGCGGTGCCGCCCCAGCGTCCCCAGGACCCGTCGGCGTGCCGGCCCTCGAGCACCCCGTCGACCGCCCGCTCCACCGCCGGCACCACCTCCGGTCCACCATGACCGCTGAGGGCGGAGACCGCCGAGGCGGTGGCGTAGTACGGGGAGGCGTGCCAACGATCCGACCAGGAACCGTCCGGCTGCTGCTGGTCGAGCAGCCAGTGGGTCACCCGGCGGGCCGCCGACACCGCCCACCCGTCGGCGCCGGCCCCCGGCCGGCCCAGCGCCTCCAGCACATGGGCGTTGGTGGTGACGGACGACCCGTCCTCCCCCTGCCAGGTGCAGAAGTGCGTGCCGAGGTCGTACCGGAACAGGCAGGCCGGGTCGACGGGGCGGCCGACCGCGGCCAGCGCGTACAGGGTCGCGGCGGTGGTGTCGGCGTCGGCGGGCAGACCCGGACCGGTCGCGGCGCCCTCC
>JBARAE010000734.1:0-1679 GCA_049791715.1 Micromonospora sp. | reverse complement strand
GGACGACGACGAGCACGAGGTCCGCCGCTGGCGGCGGCTGCTGGCCTGGTACGGCGTGCCGGCCGACCCCGCCGACCTGACGCTGCTCCGCCCGCCGGCCGCCGAGGTGCCGGCCCGCGCCACCGTGGTCCACCCGGGCAGCAAGATCCCCGCCAAGCGCTGGCCGGCGGAGCGCTTCGCCGCGGTCGCCCGGGAGCTGAGCCGGCGCGGCCACCGGGTCGTGCTGACCGGCTCCGCCGACGAGCGGGACCTCGCCGCCCGGGTGGCCCAGGACGCCGGGCTGCCCCCGGAGGCGGTGCTCGCCGGTCGGACCGACCTGGCCGAACTGGCCGCCCTGGTGGCCGGCGCCCGGATGGTGGTCAGCGGGGACACCGGGGTGGCCCACCTCGCCACCGGGTACGCCACCCCCTCGGTGGTGCTCTTCGGGCCCGTCTCCCCGACCCGGTGGGGCCCGCCCCCGGACCGCCCCCGGCACCGCGTCATCGACGCCTCGGGGTGGGCGGGAAACCGTCGAGATTGGAGCGGAGCCGACGGGGTAGGAACGGTTGCGACATTGGCGGCCGTCTCGGTCCACGAGGTGCTGGCCGCCGTGGACGACGCGGAACAGGCGGTGCGGGTCTCCGGTGCGATTGCGGCGTAGTGATCCGGGCAGGCCGGGGTATGGACGCCGCCGGCGGGGCGAGGGCTGGCTGTTCGTCGACCCGACGGGCGAGCCGGTACGCGATTCCGAGGTGCTCGGCCGGTTGCAGGAGCTGGTGATTCCACCGGCTTGGCAGGACGTCTGGATCTCGCCGTACCCGAACGGGCACATCCAGGCCACCGGGATCGACGCCGCCGGCCGCAAGCAGTACCTCTACCACCCGAAGTGGCGGGAGAAGCGGGACGAGGCCAAGTTCGACCACGTGCTGGAGGTGGCTCGCCGGCTGCCGGTGCTGCGCGATCGGGTCGAGCAGGATCTGGCCGGCCGGGGGTTGAATCGGGACCGGGTGCTGGCCACGGTGGCCCGGCTGCTCGACATGGGCATGTTCCGGGTCGGCAACGACCAGTACGCCACCGGCGACGACCCCACCTTCGGCGTCTCCACGCTGCGCCCGGAGCACGCGCGCTCCCGACAGGGGTGCGTGGTCTTCGAGTTCCCGGCCAAGGGCGGCATCGAACAGGTCCGGCGGATCGAGGACCCGGAGCTGTGCCGGGTGCTGACCAACTTGCGCCGCCGGCGCCGGGCCGAGGAACGGCTCTTCGGCTACTGGGACGGCCGGAGCTGGCGGGACGTCCGCAGCGACGAGGTCAACGACTACCTGCGCGATGCCAGCGGCGGGGAGATGACCGCCAAGGACTTCCGCACCTGGCACGCGACGGTGCTGGCGGCCACCGAGCTGGCGACGGTGGGTGCGCAGCGCTCCGCCACCGCCCGCAAGAAGGCGGTGGCGGCCGTGATGCGCAGCGTCTCGGAGCTCCTCGGCAACACCCCCACCGTGGCGCGGACGTCCTACGTGGACCCGCGGGTGGTCGACCTCTACCACGACGGGGTGATCGCCCCGGTGCAGCCGCAGACGCCGCGGGAGGCCGCCGAGAAGGCCGTGCTGGAGCTGCTGGAAGAGGCGTGACCGGCCCCGCCGTCGGTCCTGGGGGGAAGGACGACGGGGCCGGAGTCGGCGCGGCCGTCGACGGCCCTGGGC
>JBARAE010000733.1:0-2117 GCA_049791715.1 Micromonospora sp. | reverse complement strand
GACCGCCGCGGTGCTGCTCGGCTGCTGGTCGGCCGGGTTGACCGTGGTCGACACGCCGGGCGACGTGGACGTGCTCTTCGCCGCCGCCGACCGGGTCGCCGAGGCGGACGCCTGGTCGGCCGGCGAGCGGTACGCCCTCGCGCTCGCCCCGTTCGCCGCCCCGCTGCGGCAGGTGCCGCCCGGCTTCGTCGACTACGTGGTCGAGGTACGCGGCCACGGGGACCACTTCACCCCGTACCCGAGTGGCAGCGAAGCGGACGCGGACCTGCTGGCCCGGGCGACGGACCGGGCGGCGGAGCTGTGCCTCACCGCGGGCGACCGGATCCTGGTCGACGCGGCGGCGCACCCGGACCCGGTCGACTGGCTCCTGGCGCCGCTCACCGCCGGCGCCAGCGTCGTCCTCTGCGGCAACCTCGACACGTCCCGCCTGGACGCGCGCACCGCCGCCGAGAAGGTCACGCGCACCCTGGCCTGACCTCGCGCCGGCCCCGGGACGTCCGGGGCCGGGCACGGGTGCGGTCAGGCGGGGGTGGCCTCGTCGGTGTGCACGCGGCGCTGGGCGAAGGCCGCGAACGCGCCGAGGGACTCCGGATTGGCCAGGGCGCCCTTGGCCGCGGCGTTGTCCACCGGGGTACCGGTGAGGATCTTCTTCACCGGGACCTCCAGCTTCTTCGACGACAGGGTGCGCGGGACGGCCCGGACCTGGTGGATCTCGTCCGGGACGTGCCGCGGCGAGAGGGCGGTCCGCAGCTCGCGGCAGATCTTCCTGCGCAGCTCGTCGTCCAGCTCCAACCCCTCCGCGAGCACCACGAAGAGCAGCAGTTCACCGGCGCCGCCCTCGTCGTCCTCCAGGTGCACCACCACCGAGTCGACGACCTCGTCCAGCCCCTCCACCACCGAGTAGAACTCGGAGGTGCCGAGCCGGACGCCGCCCCGGTTGAGGGTGGCGTCGGAGCGGCCGGTGATGACGCAGCCACCGCGGTCGTTGATGGTGATCCAGTCGCCGTGCCGCCACACGCCCGGGTAGAGCTCGAAGTACGCCTCCCGGTACCGGGTGCCCTCGGGGTCGTTCCAGAAGCCCACCGGCATGCTCGGCATCGGCTCGGTGATCACCAGCTCGCCCAGCTGCCCGATGACCGGGCTGCCGTCGGCGGAACGGGCCTCCACCTTGGCACCCAGCGCCCGGCAGGTGATCTCACCGGCGTGCACGGGCAGCAGGGGCACGCCGCCGACGAAGCCGGTGCAGACGTCGGTCCCGCCGGAGAGGGACTGGAGCTGGAGGTGGTCGCCGACGTTCTCGTACACCCAGGTGAAGCCCTCGGCGGGCAGCGGCGCGCCGGTCGAGCCGACGCCGCGCAGCGCGGAGAGGTCGGCGATCTCCTTCGGGACCAGGCCGGCCTTGCGGCAGGCCAGCAGGTACGGCGCGGAGGTGCCGAAGTACGTGGTGCCGGTCTCCGCCGCCATCCGCCACAGCGCCCCGAGGTCGGGGTGGCCCGGGTTGCCGTCGAAGAGCACGATCGCCGCGCCCACCGCCGGCCCCGAGACCAGGAAGTTCCACATCATCCAGCCGGTGGTGGTGAACCAGAAGAACCGGTCGGCCGGGCCCAGGTCGTGGTGCAGGGCGAGCATCTTGAGGTGCTCCAGCAGGATGCCCCCGTGGCCGTGCACGATCGGCTTCGGCAGGCCGGTGGTGCCGGAGGAGTAGAGCACGTAGAGCGGGTGGTCGAACGGCACCGGGGTGAAGGTGAGCGGCTCGTCGGTCTCGGCGGCCAGCTCGTCCCAGGAGATCGCGCCATCCGGCGGAGCGGCCGCCGGGTCGAGGTACGCGATGCCGACGGTGTGCTGAAGCGACGGCAGGGCGGCCCGGATGGCGGCCACCTCGGCGCGCCGGTCCACCGGCTTCTCGCCGTACCGGTAGCCGTCCACGGCGACCAGCACCTTCGGCTCGATCTGCTGCCACCGGTCGGTGACGCTGCGGGTGCCGAACTCGGGGGCGCAGGAGGAGAAGACGGCGCCGAGGCTGCTGGTGGCCAGCAGCAGCACGTAGGTCTCCGGGATGTTCGGCGCGTACGCGGCCACCCGGTCGCCCGCTCCGACGCCCAGCCGGCGAAGCCCGG
>JBARAE010000732.1:0-6577 GCA_049791715.1 Micromonospora sp. | reverse complement strand
GCCTTGTGCAGCAGCCCGAGATAGTGCGCGAGGTGCATGTCACTCCCCCCTCGATGGAGCCTCGGCGGCCGGTCCACCGACCGTCGCGGGAATGCCCGACCCGTCCAGCGGCGCCGGGCCACCGACCGTGGGTGCCGGGGAAGGCCGGCCGCCGGAGTCCGCCTCCTTGACCACATGGACCGCGGCCACCTTGAAGATCGGCTGCTTGGAGACCGGGTCCCAGGCGGTGATGGTCATTTCGTTCGCCGCCCGGTCGTGCCGTCCCTCACCGGGGGCGGCACCGTCGGCGGTGTCCCAGTAGCCGTAGTGGAACGGGACGAAGACCACGCCGGGGCGTACCCCGCAGATCCGGGCCCGGCCCCGGACGGCGCCGCGCGGCGACTCGACCCGGACCAGGTCCCCCTCCCCCACGCCGAGCCGCTCGGCGTCGGCCGGGTTGAGTTCGACCCAGGACTCGGGCGCCGCGTGCATCAGCTGGGTGGCCCGCCCGGTCTTGGTGCGGGTGTGGAACTGGTAGACGGTGCGGCCGGTGGTCAGCAGCAGCGGGAACTCGTCGCTGGGCACCTCCGGCGACGGCTGGTACGGCACGGCGTGCAGGAACGCCCGCCCGCCGGGCTGCTTGGCCTGGTACTCCTCGGGCAGCAGCTCCGCCCCGGTCGACATGTCGTGCCCGTACGACTCGCAGTAGTCCGGGTCGGTGTTGAAGACCCCGTCGGTGTAGAGCCGCTCGGTGCCGTCCGGGTGCTCCTCGTTGCAGGGCCACTGGATGCCGCCGCCGCGCAGCCGTTCGTAGGTGATGCCGGTGTAGTCGCACGGCCGACCGCGGGAGCACTCCTGCCACGCCCGGAATGCGGATTCCGGGTCGGTCCACGTGATCAGCGGCGCCCCGTCCTTGTCGCGGAAGTCCATCCAGCGCGCGTAGTCGAGGAAGATGTCCAGGTCGGCGCGCGCCTCCCCGGGCGGGTCGACGGCCTTGTCGGAGATGTGCACGGTCCGGTCGACGCTGGTGAAGGTGCCGGTCTTCTCACCCCAGGTGGCCGCCGGCAGCACCACGTCGGCCAGCTCGGCGGTCTCGGTGAGGAAGAGGTCCTGCACCACCACGAAGAGCTCCGGGTTGGCCAGGATCCGACGGATGCGGGCCAGGTCGGGCAGGGAGACCGCAGGGTTGGTGGCGGAGATCCAGAGGAACTTGATCGAGCCCTGCTCGGCGTACCGGAAGATCTGCATGGCGTGCGTCGGCGGCGACCAGTGCGGGATGGTGTCCACCTCGACGTTCCAGAGCCGGGCCAGCTCGGCCACGTGCTCCTCGTTCTCCCAGTTGCGCAAGCCCGGCAGGTCACCGTCGGCACCGCACTCCCGGTTGTTCTGCGCGGTGGGCTGCCCGTTCATCTGGTAGATCCCGGCGCCCGGCCGGCCGATCATGCCCCGGATCAGGTGGATGTTGTTCACCTGGCAGGAGGCGGCGGTGGCCTGGTTGGACTGGTAGAAGCCCTGGAGCACGGTGGAGAGCAGCCGCTCCGAGTGGCCGAGCAGCTCGGCTGCCTGCTCGATCTGGCGGGCCGGCAGGTCGCAGATCTCCGCCACCGTGGCGATCGGGTAGTCCTCCACCACCTTGCACAGCTCGTCGAAGCCGATGGTGTGCGCCTGGACGTACTTCTCGTCGTACCAGCCGCGGTGGATCAGCTCCCGCAGCAGGCCGTTGAGCAGGGCCACGTTCGTGCCGTTGCGCAGCGCCAGGTGCACGTCGGCCTCCCGGGCGACCGGCGTGGCGCGCGGGTCCACCGCGAGCATCGCCGGCGGGTTGGGCCCGCGCCGCCGGTCCAGCATCCGCATCCAGAGCACGGTCTGCGTCTCCGCGACGTTGTGCCCCCAGAGCGCGATCGCGTCGCAGTTGTCCACGTCGGTGTACGAGCCCGGCTGCCCGTCGGTGCCGAAGGACGCCTTCAGAGCGGCGGCCGCGGTGGCGGTGCAGAGCCGGGTGTTGCCGTCCATGTGCGGGGTGCCGAGCCCGGCCTTCCCGATCACGCCGAGCGTGTAGTACTCCTCGAGGAAGATCTGGCCCGTGGTGTAGAAGCCGAAGTGCCCCCAGCCGCCGGGGCCGTCCAGCAGCTCCTTCGACCGGGCCACGATCCGGCCCATCGCGGTGTCCCAGTCGGTCTCCACCAGGCGGCCGCCCTCGCGGACGAGCGGGCGCCGCAGCCGGTCCGGGCTGTGGTTGGCCTGCCAGCCGTACAGGTCCTTCGGGTCGACCCGGCCGTGGTTGATCCGGTCGCCGGCCCGGCCCCGGACCCCGACGATCCGGTCGTCGATCACCGCGATGTCCATCGCGTCGCCGTTGGAGTGCAGGATGGACGCGGTCGGCACCCAGCGCTGCACGTCCTCCTCGGTGTGTCCGTCGGAGAGGAAACTGTCCACCCGCACGGGCCACCGCTCACCCGGCCCGTACGGGGTGCGGGGCCCCCACGGGTCCGCGATCCGGTCGACCATGTCATTCCTCCTTCGCGGCAGGCGCCCGCCACACCGGCATCTGCCGGCCGGTGGACCGGTTGAAGAGCAGGTCGACCACGGTCACCAGCACCACGGCCGCGAACGCGATCACCAGCTGGGTGGGGGTCTTCAGGAGCCCGAGGCTCACGATCAGTGTGGTGGCACCGGCCGGCGGGTGGGCGGCGTTCAGCAGCACCAGCACCGTGGCGGTGATCGCGAGGGAACCGGCGGCGGCGATGATCCGCGGCACCGAGAAGCCCTCCTGGAGCGCCGACGGATGGTCGGAGAGGCCGGTGACCACCAGCATGGCGTACCCGGCGAGGAGCGCGACCAGGTGACCGATCACGGTGTTGCGCGGTGACGACTCGGGCTTGTCGGGCTGTTCGATGTGCAGCATGACCGCTGGGCCGAGGCTGGGGAAGAGCCAGGGCTGCCGGGTCAGCAGGGCCACCGCGCCGGCCACCACCAGGGCGACGGCGCTCCCGCCGAACGCCCTGGGGGCGGTGCCGGCTCGCGACGGGGACTCATCGGTCTGAACAGGCATGCCGACACCTGTACCCCGTCGCCGAAAATCGAATCGACCGTGATGCTCAGGCCCGCTGCGGGTGCAGGACCGCTCGCAGGCAACCGTCCTCCTTCTTCTCGAACATCTCGTACCCGCGGGCACCGTCCTCGAGCGACATGGGGTGGGTGGCCAGGTACCCGGGGTCGATCTCGCCGATCGCGATCCGGTCCAGCAGCATCGGGATGTAGCGCTGGGCGTGCATCTGCCCCATCCGCAGCACCAGGGCCTTGTTCATCGCCGCGCCGAGCGGGAACTTGTCGACCAGCCCGCCGTACACGCCGACGATGCTGACCGTGCCGCCCTTGCGGCAGGCCATGATGGCCTGCCGGACGGACGTCGGCCGGTCGGTGGTCAACCGGGCCGTCTGCTTCGCCTTGTCGTACGCGTAGATCGGCCCGACGTCGTGCGATTCCATGCCGACGGCCTCGATGCAGGCGTCCGGCCCCCGGCCCGCGGTCATCTCGCGCAGCGCCTCCAGTACGTCCGTCTCCGCGTAGTTGATCGTCTCGACGCCGAGCCGGACGGCGGCGGTGCGGAGTCGCTCCGGCAACCGGTCGATGACGATGACCCGTTCGGCCCCGAGGATCTGCGCGGCCCGGGCCGCCATCTGGCCGACCCCGCCGGCGCCCCAGACGGCGACCACTTCGCCGCCCTTCAGCCCGCAGAAGTCGGCGGCCATCCAGCCGGTCGGCATCGCGTCCGAGGCGAAGACCACCGAGTCGTCCGGCACCCCGTCCGGCACGGTGAACGCGCCGACGTCGCCGAACGGCACCCGGATGTACTCGGCGTGGCTGCCGGAGTAGCCGCCGGCCGCGTGCGAGTAGCCGAGGATGCCGGCCGGGGCGTGCCCCCACAGCTTCTCGGTGAAGACGGGCTGCGGGTTGGAGTTGTCGCAGAGTGAGTACTGCTCGGTGCGGCAGTACCAGCACCCGCCGCAGGCGACCACCGAGCCGACCACCACCCGGTCGCCCACCTTGAGCCGCTGGACGTCGGGACCGGTCTCCACCACCTCGCCCATGAACTCGTGACCGAGGATGTCGCCCTCCCGCATGGCCGGCAGGAAACCGTTGATCAGGTGCAGGTCGGAGCCGCAGACACTGCTGGCCCGTACCTTGACGATGATGTCCCCGGTGGCGCGGATCGCCGGGTCCGGCACGTCCTGTACGGCCAGCTTCCGGACCCCTTCCCAGCAGAGCGCCCTCACGGCCGGCCTCCCGTCGCCAACTTCTCGCGCATCTTGTCGGTCGCCTTCTCCTGCTCGGAGCTGCGGCCGGACGGGTCGTGCCGGGTTTCGATCATCTGTCCGGTCTCGATCAGCGACTTGATCCGGCGCAGCGCGTCCCGCAGCCCGAGGTCGGGGTCGGTGCCGGTGGTCAGGCCCAGCGCCCGGCGTACCGGGCCGGAGCGCCACCGCAGTTCGGCCCGGATCTCGGTGCCCCGGTCCTGCGGAGCCGCGACCAGCTGGACCTGTCCCTGCTGGGCCACCGGCCCGTCGGTCACCCGCCAGCTCAGCCGGCCCGGGGCGTCGACGGTGATCTCGGCGCGCCACTCGGTGCCACCGCCGGCCGGGTCGCTCGCCACGCAGCGCCACCGGTTGTCGTCGAGCTGCTCCAGGGTCGCCCATTCGGCGAGTCCCCGGTCGAGCCGCTCCCGGTCGGTCCAGAAGCCGATGATGGCGTCCACGGGCCGGTCCACGGTGATCCCCCGGTGGACGACGTACCAGCCGTCCTTCCGCTCGGGCTGGTGCCGACCCCGTCGCCGGGCCACCACCCGGCCGACACCGAGCGCGGTCACCGTGGCGGCGCCGGCGAGCGCCCACCTCGTTGCGTTGCTGGTCATCACGTCTCCTCCACCCGGGTGTCCGGGGATGGACCCCCGCCTCCCGCAGCCGCTACCCGGCGTGCGGCGTTCGAAACGACAAACCGGTTTGATTGGCGGAAATCCGGGCACGCTGGCCGACACGATCACCCGTTCGGCAGGGAGGCGGCGTTGGCCTTCGACCCCAGCGAGTACGGCCGGCACATCCCGGCCGACGTCTACGACCAGGCGTACGCCCACCTCGATCCCGAGGCGGCGGTGGACCGCCTCATCGCGCTGGCCGACATGGGGCCGATCTGCGAGTTCGGCATCGGCACCGGCCGCCTGGCGCTGCCGCTGGTGCAACGGGGAATGAGCGTCGCCGGGGTGGAGGGTTCCGAGGAGATAGCGGCCCGGCTGCGCAGCAAGCCCGGCGGGGAACGGATCGAGCTGACCATCGGCGACTTCGCCCAGGCCCGGGTGCACGGCCGGTTCGCGGTGGTGCTGCTCGCCTTCAACACGATCTTCGCGCTGCCCGACCAGGCCGCTCAGGTGGCCTGCTTCCGCAACGCCGCCGCGCACCTGCGGCCGGGCGGTCGCTTCGTCATCGAGGCGTGGGTGCCGGACCCGGCGGCGTTCCACACCGGCGCGGCGCTGCGCCCGGTGTGGGTGGCCGAGGACGCGGTGCTGCTGGAGGCCGCCCTGCTGCATCCGGCCGAGCAGCGGATGACCACCACCAAGATCCGGCTGACGCACCGCGGCGTGCAGTTGCTGCCGGCCAACCACCGCTACGCGTGGCCGGCCGAGCTGGATCTGATGGCGGAGCTGGCCGGGATGACGCTGGAGAGCCGCTGGGCCGACTGGACCGGGCGGCCGTTCACCGACGACAGCCGGGAGCACGTGTCGGTCTACCAGCTCGGGGAGGCGCAGTGAGCGCCCCGGCCCGCGACCCGGACGCCCGTCCCCTGCCGCCGACCACCCCGGTCGTCGTCGGGCCGGCCACCGCGACGGGCGGCGGGTCCGGACCTGAGCGGCTCCCCGTCGAGTACGTCCTGCCGCTGCGCCGGCACGAGGACAGCGGCCTGGCCGAGCTGACCGACTACCTGCGCGGACTCGCCCCACAGGTCGACGTGACCGTGGTGGACGGCTCCCCACCGGAACTCTTCGCCCGGCACGCCGCCGCTTGGCGCGGCCTGGCCCGACACGTCCCCCCCGACCCGGCCCGGCACGGCGTCAACGGCAAGGTGCTCGGCGTGCTCACCGGGCTCGCGCTGGCGCGGCACGAGCACGTGGTGGTCGCCGACGACGACGTCCGGTACGACGAGGCCGCGCTGCGTGCCGTGCACCACCTGCTGGACCGGGCGGACCTGTTCCGGCCGCAGAACCACTTCGACCCGCTGCCCTGGCACGCCTGGTGGGACACCGGGCGGACCCTGCTCAACCGGGCCGTCGCGGCGGACTGGCCGGGCACCATCGCGGTACGCCGGAGCACCTTCCTCGCCATGGGTGGCTACGACCCGGACGTGCTCTTCGAGAACCTGGAGCTGGTCCGCACCGTGCGGGCGTACGGGGGTGCGACGGCGGCACCGGCCTGGCTCCACGTACGCCGGCTGCCGCCCACCTCGGCGCACTTCCTCGGGCAGCGGGTCCGCCAGGCGTACGACGAACTGGCCCAACCGGTCCGGTTGCTCGCCTCGCTGACGGTGCTGCCCGGCGTGGTGGCGGCGC
>JBARAE010000731.1:0-4545 GCA_049791715.1 Micromonospora sp. | reverse complement strand
GTGCTGGTGGTGGACGCGGGGCAGCCGCGCAACGCGCCCGCGGCGCACCTGCACAACTATCTGGGGCGCGACGGCACCCCGCCGGCGCAGCTGCTGGCCGACGGGCGGGCCGAGGTCACCCGGTACGGGAGCGAGATCGTGACCGGCACCGTGGCCGAGGTGAGCCGCGACGGCGGGCGGTTCCGGGTGGCGCTGGCCGACGGGCGGCGGGTGCGGGCACGGCGGCTGCTGGTGGCCGGCGGGCTCGTCGACGAGCTGCCCGACGTGCCGGGCCTGGCCGGTCGGTGGGGCCGCGACGTGCTGCACTGCCCGTACTGCCACGGCTGGGAGGTCCGCGACCGGCGCATCGGCGTGCTGGCCACCGGCCCCCTGGCCGTGCACCAGGCGCTGCTGTGGCGGCAGTGGAGCCCCCGGGTGACGCTGCTGCGGCACCAGGGCGAGGCGCCGGCGGGGGAGGACGCCGCGCAGCTCACCGCCCGCGGGATCACCGTCGTGGACGGGCCCGTCGCCGGGCTGCAGATCACCGGCGACGCGCTGACCGGGGTACGGCTCGCCTCCGGGCAGGTCGTCGCCCTCGACGCGCTGGTCGTCTCGACCCGGATGAACGCCCGCTCGGAGGCGCTGCGGTCGCTCGGGTTGGAGGCGGTCGAGGTGGAGATGGGCGGCCACGTCGTCGGCGCGCAGATTCCGGCCGACCCGACCGGCGCCACCGCCGTGCCGGGGGTCTGGGTGGCGGGCAACGTGGCGGACCTGCGGGCGCAGGTGATCACGGCGGCGGCCGCCGGGGTGCACGCCGGTGCGGCGATCAACGCCGACCTCGTCGCCGAGGACACCCGCGCCGCCGTCGAGGCGCACCGCACCGCCGCGCCGACCGCTTGAACGTCGCCTGACCTCGTACGGCGGCGGTACTACCCTCGCCGTCGTGGCCGACCCGAAGGACCGGGCGGCGCTGCGCCGGCTGCTCGCCCTGGACGCTGCGCGGTGCTGCCCGCCGGGACCGGGGTGGCAGGCGGCGCAGCGGCCTGCCCGTGGCGGCGGCGGCCCGCCCCGGCCGGGTAGCCTTCGGCCCGTGATCGTGGTGAGGTGCCGGTGACGACGCTCGACCGGGAAGAGGTACGTGCCACCGACGGGGCACGCGACGGGGGACAGCGGCGGCCCCTGCCGCTGCGGGTGGCCGTCCCGCTCGCCGTGGTCGCCGGGCTGACCATGCTGGCGTCGTTCCCCCCGTACGGGGTGTGGCCGCTCGCACCTGTCGGCGTGGCGCTGCTGGCCGCCGCGGTGCACCGGCGGCGGCTGCGCGCCGGCGCCGGATTGGGCTTCCTGACCGGGGTGGCCCTGTTCGCGCCGATGCTGGAGTGGACGAACCTGCACACCGGCTACCTGCCGTGGGTGCTGCTGTCGCTGCTGCAGGCCGGCTACCTCGCGCTGCTCGGGACCGCCACCGCCTACGTGTCCCCGCTGGTCGACCGGTACCGGTGGACCTGGCCGGCGGTGACCGGGCTGCTGTGGGTGGGGCAGGAGGCGCTGCGCGACCGGACCCCGTTCGGCGGGTTCCCGTGGGGCCGGCTGGCGTTCAGCCAGGATTCGTCGCCGCTGTTGCCGCTCGCGGCGCTCGGCGGCGCACCCCTGGTGACCTTCGCGGTGGCGCTCGTCGGCGGCCTGCTGCTCACCCTGGCCTGGCGCAACTGGCGGGAACCGGTGGGGCAGTGGCGGCCGGTGGCCGGGCTCGCCGCCGCGCTGCTGGCGGTGCTCGCCGTCGGGCCGGCCGTGCCGACCGGCGTACGCGGCGGCGGCAAGGAGGTCACCGTCGCCATCGTGCAGGGCAACGTGCCCCGGCTCGGGCTGGACTTCAACGCCCAGCGGCAGGCCGTGCTCAACAACCACGTCGACGCCACCCTGCAGCTGGCCGAGCAGGTCGCCGCCGGTACCCAGCCGCGCCCGGACCTGGTGGTGTGGCCGGAGAACTCCAGCGACGTCGACCCGCTGCGCAACCCGGGCGCCGGGTACCGGATCTCCGAGGCGGCCGACGCGATCGGCGCGCCGATCCTGGTCGGTGCGGTGCTGCTCGGCCCCGGCGAGGGGCAGGTGCGCAACGCGGGGCTGCTGTGGCGGCCCGGCAGCGGCGCCGACCTGGGGCAGCTCTACACCAAGCGGCACCCGGTGCCGTTCGCCGAGTACGTGCCGCTGCGCACCATCGCGCGGGCGGTCAGCTCCGAGGTCGACCGGGTGCGGTCCGACTTCGTGCCCGGCACCCGCCCGGGTGTGCTCGACACCGGTCCGGCGGTGCTCGGTGACGTGATCTGCTTCGAGGTCGCCTACGACGGCATCGTCCGGGACACCGTCACCGGGGGCGCCCAGCTGCTGGTGGTGCAGACCAACAACGCCACCTTCGACGTGGCCGAGGCCCGCCAGCAGCTGGCCATGGTGCGGCTGCGGGCCGTCGAGCACGGCCGCGCCGCCCTGATGGCCTCCACGGTCGGAGTGTCCGGGTTCGTTACCCCCGACGGGCGGGTATCCGCCGCCACCGGGTTCAACACCGCGGCGGTGGTGGTCCGGCAGATGCAGCTCGGGGACGGCCGTACGCCGGCCACCCGGGTGGGCGTGTGGCCCGAGGTGGCCCTCGCGGCGCTCGCGGTCGCGGCCCTGGCCGGCGCGGCAGTGCTGCGCCGCCGGCGGGAGGTCGCCCCCGGATAGGACGACGCGTGCCGGTGCGCCGGCGGAAGGCGGTACGACGGTGGGCGAGGCAGCCGACAGGCGGACGGTCGGCCATCCCGGAGTGGGGCGGGTCCTCGTGGTCATCCCCACCTACAACGAGGCGGACAACGTCAGCCGGATCGTCGCCCGGGTACGCGACGCCGCGCCGGCGGTGGACGTCCTCGTCGCCGACGACAACAGCCCCGACGGCACCGGCGCGATCGCCGACGCCCTGGCCTGCACCGACCCGCAGGTGCACGTCCTGCACCGGCAGGGCAAGGAAGGGCTCGGCGCGGCGTACCTGGCCGGTTTCGCCTGGGCCCGCCGGCGCGGCTACGACGCCGTGGTGGAGATGGACGCCGACGGCTCGCACGCCCCGGAGGACCTGCCCACGCTGCTGGACGCCGCCCGCGACGCCGACGTGGTGATCGGCTCCCGCTGGACCCGCGGGGCGCGGGTGGTGGGCTGGCCGCTGCGCCGCCTGCTGCTGTCCCGCTGCGGCAACCTGTACGCGCGGCTCGCGCTGGGCATGCCGGTCTCCGACGCCACCGGCGGCTACCGGGTGTACCGGTCGGCGGCGCTGGACGCGATCGACCTGGGGTCGGTGCGCTCCCAGGGGTACTCGTTCCAGGTGGAGCTGTCCCGGCTGGCGCACCGGGCGGGGGTGCGGATCGTGGAGGTGCCGATCACCTTCGCCGAACGCGAGCGTGGGGCGAGCAAGATGAGCCCGCTGATCGTGGTGGAGGCGCTGTGGCGGATCACCGCGTGGGCGCTGCAGGACCGGCGTACGGCGGTGCGCCGCGGCGTGCACGGCACCCCCGACGGGCAGGTCCGGTGGCCGTGAGCGTGGACGTGTCATGCTGGAGGAGCGTGATGAAACGCCCATGGCAGATGAGGTGAGATGCGCCGAGGACTGAGGTTCGTACCGCCGGCCCTGCTGCTGCTCGCGGTGCTGGAGTTGGCGGTGTTCGTCCTGGTGGGCCGCGGCATCGGGTTCGGGTCGGCGATGCTGCTGGTGTTCGCCGCGTCGCTGCTCGGGCTGGTGCTGCTGCGCCGGGAGGGGATGCGGGCGTGGCGGGGCTTCCGGGCCGCCGTGGAGTCCCGGCAGCCTCCGGGTCAGCGCGTGACGGACGGCCTGGTGGGGCTCCTGGGGGCCCTGTTACTGGCGATTCCGGGCCTGGTCAGCGGCCTGGTGGGGCTGCTGCTGCTGGTGCCGCCGCTGCGCCGGCTGGCGCGCGTCGGGGTGCAGCGGGTCGCCGAGCGCCGGGTGTCGTCGATGGTCGCCGGTGACCTGTTCGGGCCTCGCCGGGTGCGGGTGCGCCGCGGCGAGCCGCAGCCGACGCAGCCGACGCAGCAGGCCCAGCCGGTCACCGAGCCGGGGCGCGCCATCGAGGGGGAGATCGTCGAGCCCGGGCGGCCCTGAGAAACCCGTACGACAGACCGAAGCGCCCCCGGGAACCAGTCCGGGGGCGCTTCGGTCGTTCGTGCGTGTGTCAGGCACGGCCGCGGCGGGTGCGAACCTCCTGGAGCCGCTCGGCGAGGATGTCCTCCAGCTCGGCGATCGAGCGGCGCTCCAGCAGCATGTCCCAGTGGGTGCGCGGCGGCTTGGCCTTCTTCTGCTCCGGCTCGTTGCCGTCGACCAGCCGGGCGACGCTGCCGTCGAACTTGCACTCCCAGGTCATGGGGACCTCGGCGTCGACGGCGAACGGCACCTCGAACTGGTGGCCCTTGGCGCACAGGTACTCGCGGGTCTGACGCGGCGCGAGCTCCGTGTTGCGGTCGGATTCGTAGCTCACCGCGCCCAGGCGGCTTCCGCGCAGCATACGCTCGCCCATGATCGACTTCCCCTCG
>JBARAE010000730.1:0-23388 GCA_049791715.1 Micromonospora sp. | reverse complement strand
GCCTTGAAAGGGCGGCGTCCTGGGCCGCTAGACGATGAGGGCGGCCCCGCCATCATTGCACACTCGCAACTTCAAGCGGACTTGCTCCCATCCGGCCCCGCCGGAGGCTTGGAAAGCATACGTGATGGTCGCCCGGCCGACCAAACCGGTATGGCACGGGGCGCAGCGAGGACCGAAACCGCAGGTCAGGGCCGTGTCACCGGAGCCGGGAGATGCCGTACCGCCGCTTCAGGTCCGGAATCAGGCGCTGGCAGGCGGCCAGGGTGGGCCGCCGGTCGCCGCCACCGTCGTGCATCAGCACGATCGCTCCGGGCCGGGCCGTCACCTCCACCCGCTGGACGATCGTCTTCGCCGGGGGATGGTCCCAGTCCTGCGGGTCGACGCTCCAGTGCAGCGAGCGCATGCCGAGTTGCCGGGCCACCGCCACCACCTCCGGTGTCCACCTCCCGCCCGGCTGCCGGTAGTAGGGAATCCGGGCGTTCGGGACGGCCGCATGGATCGCCTTGTCGGTACGGATCAGGTCGGCCCGGATGTCCGCGATCGGCCGCCGGCCGAGGTCGATGTCGTGCCGCCAGCTGTGGTTGCAGAGCTGGTGCCCCTCCCGGGCGATCCGGGCCACCAGCTCCGGGTAGCGCCGGGCCTGCTTGCCGACCAGGCAGAACGTCGCGGTGACCCGGGCAGCCCGCAGCTGGTCGAGGACTCTCGGCGTCCACCGCGGGTCCGGCCCGTCGTCGAAGGTCAGCGCCACTGCCCGCTCACCGGTGGTGCGCTTCAGGCCGGCCGGGAGTGTGGTGGGCAGCGGTCGCAGCCGCGGCTTGGGCGGGGTGCTGCGGGTCGGCCGTGGCGAGGCGGTCGGTTTCGGCACCGGCGGTGCCGAGGCCGCCGGGGGCGGGCCGCCGGCCTGGGACAGGTTGCGGGCGGGGTCACCACAGCCGGCGAGGAGGAGCACCAGCCCGAGACCGAACGCCAGCACGGCACGTGGACGCATCGTCGCTCCCGAAGGGGGGTCGGGGTACGCGGACCCACCGACGGTAGTGGACGTGCCGCCCAACCGGGAGGGCCGGTCAGTCCGTCGTCGACTGGTCCAGCGAGTCGCGTACGGCCAATGCCAGCGAGACCGCCTCGGTCAGGTCGACCGGGCGGACCACGCCGGCGGGCAGCGTGTCGGCCCGCCAGCCGGGGCCGGCGGCGAGCACCAGCAGCGGTCGCCGGGGCGCGCCGAGCAGGGCGGACAGCTGCGCCGGCTCGGCGGTGGCCCGGGTGTGCGACCAGACCACCACGGCGGCCGGCCCGGTCCGGTTCACCGCCTCGAGCAACGCCTCGACCGGCACCCGGGCGCCGAGCATCCGGTAGCTCACCCCGGCCTCGGCCAGGGCGGCCGCCAGCGCCTCCAGCGGCAGGCTGTGCTGCTCCTCGTCGGCGCAGGACAGCAGGATCCGGGGTGGCCCGCCGACCGGACGGGACCGGGCGACCGTGGCGAACGCCTCGGAGACGCACCGGGAGACGAGGTGTTCGACCTCGATCAGGGCGGCGGTGGCGGCATGCCGCTCCCCGATGCCGGCGAGCACGGGGCGGAGCAGTCCGTCCCAGGTGGCGATCACCCCGTCGGCGGCCAGGGCCTGCGCGATCGTCTCGCCCATGGCCACCGAGTCGAGCCGCATCGCTGCCCGGGCCAGCCCACGCGCGACCGGCCCGGCCCGGCCGACCGGAATGGTCAGCCCGCCGCCGTCCCGTGCCGTGCCGGGGCGAGGCCCGACGACGTCGGGGCTGGTGCCGGCCGGAGCCTGCCGGGCCCAGCGCGCCGCCTCGGCCGGGGTCACCCCCTCGGCGGTGAGTCGCCGCATGATCTCCAGGCGCGCCAGGTCGGCCCGCGTGTAGCGCCGGTGCTGGCCCGGTACATGCTCACTGGGACCGAGGCCGTAGCGCTGGTGCCAGGTGCGGAGCGTGGTGACCGCGACCCCCAACCGGCGTGCGACGGCCCCCGCGCTCAGTGCCTCATCGGTCACCCGACCGCTCCGACGCTTCATCCGCCGGAACGACGGCCGGGATCGCGGCGGCCCGGCGTGCGCCCGGCGCGGGACGCAGCAGCCGGTTCACCACCCCGCCCAGCCAGGGCGCGTACGCCCGCGGATCGACGTCGAGGTCGGCCTCCAACTCGGTCGGGTCGACCCAGCGCAGTTCGGCCACCTCGTCGGGATCGGGCACGGTACGCAGGTCGGCGGGGACGTCGGCGCGCAGGACGTGGTCGTACTCGAACTCGACGCGGCCGGTGGCCGGGTCCTCGGCGTAGTAGACGTACACGCCGACCTCGGTGAGGGCGACCGGGGCGGCGCCGAGCTCCTCGGTCAGCCGGCGGTTGGCGGCCTCCACCAGCGACTCACCGGGTGCGGGGTGCCCGCAGCAGGAGTTGGCCCAGCGCAGCGGGAACCGGGTCTTCGCGGCGGCTCGCCGCTGCAGCAGCACCCGCCCCGCCGGGTCCACGAGCAGCACGGAGAAGGCGCGGTGCAGCCGACCGGGTGGTTGGTGCGCCGTAGCCACGGTCGCCTCGCCGAGCGGATGGCCGGTGTCGTCGACCAGTTCGACCAGATGGGCTTCGCGGACACTCATCGGGTGCCTCCCGTGATGCGGGAGGCGGCGAGCTTGCCGGAGATGAGAACCATCGGCACGCCGACCCCCGGTTGGGTCCCGGATCCGACGAAGACCACGTTGGACAGGTCCCGGTGCAGGTTGGACGGTCGGAACGGGCCGGTCTGGAAGAGGCTGTGCGCGGAGGCGAACGGCGTACCGGCGGCCATGCCCTGCTCCGCCCACTCGGCCGGGGTCACCGTGCGCAGCACCTCCACGCCGTCGCCGAAGCCCACGTAGCCGCGTTCCTCGAGGGTCTCGATGAGCTGGTCGGCGTACCGGCTGCTGAGGTCGCCGCGCCAGTCGAACGGCGCCCGGTCGAGGTTCGGCACCGGGGCGAGGACGTAGTAGGTGTGCCGGCCCGCCGGGGCCACCGCCGGGTCGGTCCGGCTCGGGTTGGTCACCAGCAGCGACGGGTCGGTCATCAGCTCGCCTCGCCGGATCACCTCGTCGAAGGTGCCCTTCCAGGCGCGCCCGAAGTGGATGTTGTGGTGGGCGATCTTCGTGTAGCCCTGCCGGGAACCCACGTGCAGCACCACGCAGGAGGGGGAGTAGGTCAACTTCCGCTGCCGGCCCGCCGGCAGCAGGTCGCGGTAGGCGACCGGCAGGTCCGGGTTCAGCACCACCACGTCGGCCGGGACGACCTCCCCGTCGGCGGTGACCACGCCGGTGGCCCGGCCGTTGGCCGTCTCCACCCGGGTCACCGTGGTCCCGTACCGGATCTGCACGCCGTGCTTCTCGGCGGCGCCGGCCATCGCCCGGGAGACCGCGTGGATGCCGCCGCGCGAAAAGGAGACGCCGGCCACCGAGTCGAGGTACGCGATGACGGCGTAGATGGCCAGCGCGTCGTGCGGCGCGAGGCCGGCGTACATTGCCTGGAAGGAGAAGATCCGCTGGGTACGCGGGTCGCGGAAGAACTGGTTGATCTTCGTCTGGAGCCGCCGGAACGCCCCGCCGGTCAGCAGCTTCAGCAGGTTGCCGGTGAGCAGGTCGGTCGGCGCGTCGAGGTTGCGCTCGATGAAGTCGGCCCGTTCCAGCGCCCACAGCCGGCGGGCGTAGTCGACGAAGCGCAGGTAGCCGTCGGCCTCCCGGGGGCCACAGACGCGGGAGATCTCGGCCGCCATCCGGGTGGTGTCGGTGATGACGTCGAGCGTCGAGCCGTCCGGGTAGTACGCCCGGTACGCCGGGTCGAGGGGGGTGAGGTCCACCCAGTCGCGCAGCTCCTCGCCGACCGCACCGAGGGCCTCGGCGATCAGATCGGGCATGGTGAGCACCGTCGGGCCGGTGTCGAACTCGTACCCGTCGACGCTGAGCCGGCCGGCGCGCCCGCCCGGCACCGGCTCGCGTTCGAGGACGGTCACCTGCCGGCCGCTCCCGGCCAGGTGCAGCGCGCACGCCAGCCCGCCGAGGCCGGCGCCGACGACCACCACCCGGTCCGTACGTCCGTTCACTGTCCGCACGTGACCACCTCCCTCACAAAGTTGCCCATCATGCCTGCCGCTTGGTGGCGGCGGTGGCGAGGCCCGTCAGCGCGGTGCGCGCGGTCTCGTCGATCGATGCCGTGTCGAGCGCGGTCAGCGCCTCGGCCACCCGGTCGGAGACCATCCGCTCGACCCGGGCCACGGCGCCGGTGTCGGCGACCAGCTCGGCCAACCGGGACACCTCCCGCGCCCCGGTGACGGTGCCGGCCCGGTCCAGGGCCCGGCGCTGACCCGGGGTGGCGAGGTGCCGGGCCAGCATCAGCAGCGTGGTCGGCTTGCCGGTGCGCAGGTCGTCGCCGGCGGGCTTGCCGGTGGTCACCGGGTCGCCGTAGACGCCGAGCAGGTCGTCGCAGAGCTGGAACGCCTCGCCGACGGCCAGGCCGTAGCGGGTGTACGCGGCGATCAGCGGCGCGTCGGCCGCGACGCCGGCGAGACAGGCGCCGAAGAGCAGCGGCCGCTGGACGGTGTAGCTGGCCGTCTTGTAGCGGGCCACTCGCAACGCCCGGTCCACCGACCAGTTCGCGGCATCGTGCTCGCCCAGCACGTCGAGGTACTGCCCGGCGACCGTCTCGACGCGCATCTGGTCGTAGCAGCGCCGGACGTCGAGCAGCCGGGACGGCGGCACGGTGGCGTGCGCCAGCAGCCGGTCGGCCCAGACCATGCAGAGATCGCCGATGAGCACGGCGACGGCTTCGCCGAACCGGTCCGGGTCGCCGGTGTGTCCGGCCGCCCGGTGCCGGGCAGCCGCGGCCCGGTGCGCGGTCGGCCGGCCGCGGCGGGTATCGGAGGCGTCCATCACGTCGTCGTGCACCAGCGCGAACGTGTGCAGCAGTTCCAGGGCGGCGAGCGCCGGCAGCACCGTGGCCAGCGGCTCACCGCCGCCGACCACCCCGCGCCATCCCCAGTACGCGAAGGTCGGCCGAACCCGCTTCCCGCCCGCCAGCACGCAGTCGCGGGCCGTCGCGGCGAAGCCCCCCGTCGCCGCGTCGATCTCGGTGAGCGAGTCCACCTCGGCGGCCAGGAACGCGGCGAGGGTGTCGTCCACCCCTTTGATCAGGTCTTCGGTGAACGCGGCCAGTACGCCGCGGACCGGATCGTCCGTCGCTGCCGGCTGCGCCGGGGCGACGCGGAGCGTATTACCCGCAACTGCGTCGTTGGCCATGTCGGCGAGCGTACCCTAGGGTTACGAGTTGCGTCGATTGCTGCGTCGAATCCTTGAGGAGGGCCGGTGGACACCGATCTCACCGCTGCCTACGCCCGCTGTCAGGAGCTGCACAAACGGCACGGGCGCACCTACTATCTCGCCACTCGTCTGCTTCCCGCGTGGAAACGGCGGCACGTTCACGCCCTCTACGGATTCACCCGCTACGCCGACGAGATCGTCGACCGCACCGAGGAACTACCGCCCGCGGAGCGGGCCGCCCGGCTCGACGAGTGGTCGGCCCGTTTCCTCGCCGGGCTGCACGGGGAGCCGGTCGACGACCCGCTGCTCCCGGCCGTGCTGCACACCATCGCGATCTTCGACCTCGACCGCACCGACTTCGCGTCGTTCCTGCGCAGCATGGCGATGGATCTGACGGTCCTGTCGTACCCCACCTACGACGACCTGCTCGACTACATGGAGGGCTCGGCGGCGGTCATCGGCACCATGATGCTGCCGATCCTGGGCAGCTCCGACCCGGCGGCCGCCCGGGAACCCGCCCGGCAGCTCGGCTTCGCCTTCCAACTCACCAACTTCATCCGGGACGTGGCCGAGGATCTGGACCGCGGCCGGACGTACCTGCCGGACGAGGACCTGGCGAAGTTCGACGTCACCCGGGCCGACCTGGTCGCGGCGAAGGCGAACGGCCGGGCCACGCCGAGGGTCCGGGAGCTGATCGAGTACGAGGTGACCCGCGCCCAGGCCCACTACGCCGCCGCCGCGCCGGGGATCACCCTGCTCACGCCCGCCTCGCAGTCCTGTATGCGGACGGCCTACGCGCTCTACGGCGGGATCCTCGACGAGGTGGCCGCCCAGGGCTACGACGTCTTCACGCGGCGGGCCCTCGTACCGCAGCGGCGGCGACTGGCGGTGGCCGCCCGCGCGCTGCTCACCCCGGCCGGTACGCCGGTGGTCGTGCCCGGGCCGGCGGTGCGTCCGGTCCCCGTCCCGGTGCCGTGACCGGTCCCATCGCGATCGTCCTGTTCACCCGCGACCTGCGGGTACACGACCACCCGGCGCTCGCCACCGCCTGCGCGGCGTTCGACCGGGTGGTCCCGCTGTACGTGCTCGACCCGGCCCTCGTCCGGCTGTCGCCCAACCGAACGCGCTTCCTGTGCCAGAGCCTCGCCGACCTGCGCGAGGCGTTGCGGGCGCGCGGCGGTGACCTGGTGATCCGGCAGGGCGATCCGGTGGCCGAGACGATCCGACTGGCCGGCGAGGTGGGCGCCGAGGGCGTCGGGCTGGCCGCGGACGTGAGTCGGTACGCGCAGCGCCGGGAGCGGTGGCTGCGCGAGGAGTGCGAGCGGCACCGGCTCTTCCTGCGGCTCTTCCCCGGCCTCACGGTCGTCGAGCCGGGGGCGCTGCGCCCGGCGGCCGGCGACCACTACCGGGTGTTCAGCCCGTACTTCCGCAGCTGGCAGTCGGCGACCTGGCGGGAGGAACTCGCCGCACCGGAGCGGGTGCGGCTGCCTGAGGGCGTCCAGGTCGGGCCGCTGCCCACGCTGCCGACGGGGGAGTCGCCGGACGCCGCGCCCGGCGGGGAGAGCGTCGCGCGGCGCCGGCTGCGGGAGTGGCTGCCCACCCTCGACCGGTACGACGACATCCACGACGACCTAACCGGCGACCGGACCTCACGGCTCAGCCCCTACCTGCGGTTCGGCTGCCTGTCGGCGCTGGCGGTGGCGAACCGGGCGGGCGACCGGGCCGGACCGTTCGTGCGGCAGCTCTGCTGGCGGGACTTCTTCCACCAGGTCACCGCCGCCTTCCCGGAGATCTCCACGGTCGCGTACCGGCGTGGCGCGCAGGAGGAGTGGCGGTACGACGCGCAGGCGCTCGACGCGTGGGCCGAGGGGCGTACCGGGATGCCGATCGTGGACGCCGGGATGCGGCAGCTCCGCGCCGAGGGATGGATGCACAACCGGGCCCGGCTGATCACCGCCGGCTATCTGACGAAGCACCTGCGACTGGACTGGCGGCCCGGGGTGACGGTCTTCTCCCGCTGGCTGCTGGACGGGGACGTGGCGGACAACTCCGGCAACTGGCATTGGGTGGCCGGCACCGGCAACGACGCTCGGCCGTACCGCGGATTCAATCCGGTACGGCAAGCCGAACGCTACGACCCGGAGGGCGGATACGTCCGCCGGTACGTGCCCGAGCTGGCCTCGGTCGACGGCAGGGCGGTGCACCAGCCGTGGCGCCTCCCGGACGCCGTGCGCCGCGGACTCGACTACCCGCCCCCGCTGGAGGTCCCCGGCGCCGACCCGGTCTGGCTCCGCTGACGGCCTTCGTGGCTGTCCCGGGCTGCACCGCAGCGACGCGACGGACCGGGTGGACCCTTCAGCCGCGCCCCGCAACCCAGCAGCGGCCGCGCCGTGGCCGGTTCGTCGGGCCGGGGCACGCACCGTCACCGGCCACGGACCGGCGCCCGGGGTGGCTGGCTCCTTTGCTCTGCTTAAGCGGACGCAACAGTCACCAACAGTGATGGGGGCTGCGTCGGCAGAACTGGCGGCGGGGCGAGAAAAACATGGTGGGAACCGGTGTTGCGTGGGCTGCAGCAGAGCAAAGCGCGGAACATCCGTGCGGCGTTCGCGGCAGCCGGTCGCGCTCAGTGATGGCGGTGGTTGGTCACCCTTCGTGGGGTGTGTTTCGGCGTCGGCACGCCGCATCGGCGCCGACCGGGTCAGAGGCAGGAGTGCAGCGCCTCGACCAGCTCGTCCACCCGGTCGTGCTCGGCGAGGCGGGCGGTCGCGTAGGCGAAGGTGTAGCCACGCTCCGGATCCGCCCAGGCGCTGCTGCCACCGATCCCGCCCATGCCCCAGCTCCCGTCCGGCTCCCACTGCATGCCCAACGTCCAGTACGCCCGCCGGTCGAGGATCACGTCCGGGCCGTCGTACTGGACCCGGGTCGCCTCCGCGACCAGGTCGGGTCCGAACAGGCGTACCCCGTCGAGGATGCCGCCGGCCAGCAGGCCGGCGTAGAGGCGGGCCAGGCCGGACGCGGTGGCGTGCAGGTTCACCGCGGGCACCTCGGCGGCCCGCCAGAGCGGGGTGTTCAGCACCGCGAGGTCCAGGCCGCCGGCCGGGTTGCCCAGCGCCCTCGCCCGCAGCGACCCGGGCTCGCCGAGCATCCGGGCGGGCCAGTCCGGATCGCCGTACGACAGGTCCGCGCACCGCCGCTGATCCGCCTCACTGAGCCCGAATCCCAGGTCCAGTCGCCACGGGCCGGCGATCTCCTCGGCCAGGAACCGCCCCACCGACCGGCCGTCCACCCGGCGGACCAGCTCGCCCACCAGGTGCCCGTACGTCCAGGCGTGCTCGCCCGCGACGGACCCGGGCTCCCACTCGGGGTCGGCCGCGGCCAGGTCGGCGCAGAGCAGCTCCCAGTCGGTGATCGCCTCGGCGGGCCGGGGCACCGGAAACGCCGGTAGTCCGGCGGTGTGGCTGAGCACCGGCCGGACGGTCGCCGAAGTGCGGAACTGCGGCCAGTACGTGGAGACCGGCTCGTCCAGACCGACCCGGCCCCGGTCCACCAGCATCAGCAGGCAGAGCGCGGCCACCGGCTTACCCACCGAGTAGACGTTGACCAGGGTGTCCGGTCGCCACCCCGGCCCGCCGACCAGGTCGACCACCGGCTCGCCGTCGTACCAGACGGCCAGGCCGGCGCCGGTCTCCCGGCCGGCGGCGAAGAGGTCGTGGAAGCAGTCCCGGACGGGAGCGAAGCGCGCGTGCATCCGGTCACGGTAGGCGGTCGGAATCATTACCGGCGCGGGAATTCCCGCCGGACGCGGTGGCCCTCCGTCCGGTGGTGGGGAATGCTGGCGGGATGGCGGAGCCGGAGCTGGTGGACGTTGTCGTGGTCGGGCTCGGGGTCGGCGGCGAGGAGGTGGCCGGGCGGCTCGCCGAAGCCGGCCTCACGGTCGTCGGGATCGAGCGGGACCTGGTCGGCGGGGAGTGCCCGTACTGGGGGTGCGTGCCGAGCAAGATGATGATCCGGGCGGCGAACGCGATCGCCGAGGCCCGCCGGGTCAACGAACTGGCCGGCGCGGCGCAGGTGCAGCCCGACTGGGCCCCGGTGGCGAAGCGGATCCGCGAGGAGGCCACCGACACCTGGGACGACACGGTGGCGGTGGACCGCTTCACCGGCAAGGGCGGCCGGTTCGTCCGGGGCAGCGGCCGGCTCGACGGCCCCGGCCGGGTACGCGTCGACGACCAGGTGTTCCAAGCGCGGTACGGGATCGTGCTGGGCACCGGCACCCGCCCCTCCGTCCCGCCGATCGACGGACTCGCCGACACGCCGTACTGGACGAACCATCAGGCCATCGAGGTCGAGGAGCTGCCCGGGTCGCTGTTGATCCTCGGCGGCGGCGCGATCGGACTGGAGCTGGCGCAGGTCTTCGCCCGGTTCGGCGTCCAGGTCACCGTGATCGAGGCGGCCGACCGGGTGCTCGCCGTCGAGGAACCGGAGGCGTCCGAGGTGGCGGCCGACGCGCTCCGCGCCGACGGGGTGACCATCGCGACCGGGGTGAAGGCCAACCGGGTCAGCCACGACGGACGCAGCTTCACCGTGCACGCCGACGGCACCGCGTTCACCGGCGACCGCCTGCTGGTGGTGACCGGGCGGAAGGCGCACCTGGACGAGCTGGGCCTGGACACGGTCGACGTCGACGCGTCGCAGCGCTACCTGCCGGTGGACGAGCGGATGCACGTCCGGGACGGCATCTGGGCCGTCGGCGACCTGACCGGCGAGGGCGCGTTCACCCACATCGCGATGTACCAGGCGGCGATCGTCGTCGCCGACGTGCTCGACCACATGCGACGGACGAAGGGCGGTCCGGACGCCAGCGGCACGGCCAGCGTCGTCGGCGGTGCGGCCGGGGTGGTCAGCGCCGTCGGTGGCTCGATGAGCGCCGGAGGGTCGACCGCCGTGCCGGGCAGCGTCCCGCGCGCCGACTACCGGGCACTGCCCCGGGTCACCTTCACCGACCCGGAGATCGGGGCGGTCGGCCTCACCGAGCGGCAGGCCCGCGAGCGCGGCATCAACGTCCAGGTCGGGTACACCGACCTGACCTCGTCCGCCCGCGGCCGGATCCACAAGGCGGGCAACGCCGGCTTCATCAAGCTCCTCGCCGACGCCGACCAGGGCGTCCTGATCGGGGCGACCTCGGCCGGCCCGGCCGGCGGCGAGGTGCTGTCGGCGCTGGTGGTGGCGGTCCACGCCGCGGTCCCCGTCAGCCAGCTCCGGCACATGATCTACGCGTACCCGACCTTCCACCGCGCGATCGAGGACGCGCTGCGGTCCTTGAAGTAGCGCTCAGTGGGCCTGCTCGCCGTGGCGGCCCGCCCCGGCGGTGAACCGGGCCGCCCCCTTCATCGCGTCCGTCACCAGCGACTCCATGCCGAACGCCAACTCGGTCGCCATCGCCTCCGGCTCGGGGAGGCCGGCGTTCGTCAGCAGCGCGGCACGGTCGTTGCGCAGGCAGGTCTGCGGGTGCCGGGCGATCTCGGCGGCCAGCCGCTCGGCCTCCGCCCGAGCCGTACCCGGCGCGACCAGCCGGTTGACCAGGCCCATCGCGTACGCCTCGTCGGCGGGGACCGGGCGGCCGGTGAGGATCAGGTCCATCGCCCGGCTCTCCCCGATCAGCCGGGGCAGCCGTACCGTCCCGCCGTCGATCAGCGGGACGCCCCAGCGTCGGCAGAAGACGCCGAGCACCGCGTCGGACTCGGCGATCCGCAGATCGCACCAGAGCGCCAGCTCCAGGCCGCCGGCCACCGCGTACCCGGAGACGGCGGCGAGCACCGGCTTGGACAGGCGCATCCGGGTGGGGCCCATCGGGCCGTCGCCCTCCGGCTCGACCCGATTGCCGCTCGGCGTACCGATGGCCTTGAGATCGGCGCCGGAGCAGAACGTCCCGCCGGCGCCCCAGAGCACCGCGACGGCGGCGTCGGCGTCGTCCTCGAAGGCGCGGAACGCGTCGGCCAGCGCCCGGGCGGTGGGCCCGTCGACCGCGTTGCGGGCCTCCGGTCGATCGAGGATCACGGTGGTGACCGGCCCGGCCTGCTCCACGCGTACGCCCATCGGGACAGCATGCCCTCCGGCGGCGCCGGCACGCCAGGGACGGCCGCACCCGTCGAATCCGGTACGGCCGGACGTGCACCGTTCGGGTGATCCGACCGGCCGGCGGCGGGATTGTCGTCGCCGCCCCGTTTGGGGACGCTCCTGCCGGGAAGTCGGACCGGGTGCGAGCATTATTGACGAAACTCGAACAGGCCTCGGCGCTGGACCGGGTTGGTGATCGGTTGCAGCGTGCCGTCCAGGCCACCCTGCGTCCGCAGGGGGTCCGCGACCTGCTGCACGGTGTCTGGCTGGGGCATCCGCTGCACCCGGCGATGGTGCAGGTGCCGGTCGGCGCCTGGATCTCCGCCGCCGTGGTCGACCTGCTTCCCGGCCAGCGCCGGGCGGCCACCACGCTGGTCGCCGTCGGTACGTTCAGCGCCCTGCCGGCGGCCGTCGCCGGCCTGAACGACTGGGCCGCCCTCGCCCGGGACCAGCGCCGGGTGGGCCTGGTCCACGCCGCCTCCAACGTCGTCGGCCTGGCCTGCTACGCCGGCTCGCTGGCGGCCCGGATGAACGGGCGGCACGGTCTGGGGCGGGCGCTGGCCTACCTGGGGCTGTCGGCGGCCAGCACCGGGGCGTACCTGGGTGGGCACCTGGCGTACAAGCAGGGCGCACAGGTCACCCAGAGCGTGTCCGAGCTCCACCTGATCAGCGACGGCTGGCACTCGCTGGGGGACTTCGCCGCGCTGCCGCAGCGCGAGTTGGTGACCCGCGAGGTGGACGACGTCTCGGTGATCCTCTACCGGCACGGCGACGACGTCACCGTGATGCTGGAACGCTGCCCGCACCAGAGCGGCCCGCTGGGCCAGGGCGAGGTGCAGCAGATCGACGGCCACGACTGCGTGGTGTGCCCGTGGCACGGCAGCACGTTCCGGCTGAACGGCGGCGAGGTCGTGCACGGCCCGTCCGGCAACGACCAGCAGGTGCTGCCGACCAGGGTGGTCAACGGCGTCCTTGAGGCCCGCCTGCCCTGACACGTCGCCCACCCTCGGCGGGTGTCAGCGGCGGGCCGGGCCGATGACCGGCCGGGCCGAGCGGCGCACCCACCAGCGCAGTAACTCGGCGGTGGGCCGGGCGGCCAGCGGGGTGGCCAGCGTGCCCACCAGCGCCCCGAGCAGCAGGCCGGCGGCGACGTCGTGCGGGTAGTGCACCCCGACGAAGGTGCGGGAGATCGCGGCGAGCAGGGCCACCGGCACGGCGATCAGCCCCAGGCGGCGGTGCAGCAGCAGCGTGGCGGCGGCCAGCGCCCCGGCGATGGTGGCGTGGTTGCTGGGGAAGGACCAGTCGCCCACGGGTGGGCAGTGCCCGGCGACGATGACCAGGTCCGCCGGGCTGCGGCAGGGCCGGTCCTCGGCGACCAGGGGCTTGATCCCCTCGCTGCCGGCATATGCCAGCAGTACCGAGACCGGGGCGGCGAGGGCGAGCGCCCGGCCGCGGAGGTCGCCGCCGAAGAGCCGGGTCAGGGCGGCCGCCACCAGCAGTACGCCGAGCAGCAGGATCGCGCCCTCGGTGAAGTGGGTGGCGAACCAGTGGACCGGCTGCGGGGTGCTGTCGGCGAAGTCGACGATGTCGCGGTACCACTCGACGCTGATGTCGGGCACATCCGTCATGTCGGTGTCGGTCATGAATCACCTCACGACCCGTTCATACTCCGTTCATCAGCACGGTGCCCTCGGAATCACCGTCGGGGCACCGAAGTTTCAGGGACCTCACAGCCGGCCTAATTCGGTGGCCGTCGACCGTCCGACCCCCGGTGGGACCCGTGAACCACGCCTCCGCTGGCTAGGGTGGCCCGGTGGTCGATCTCCAGCGCCTGGCTCCGGGGCACGCGCCGGCCCTGCTCCGGTTCGAGCAGGAGAACCGGGCGTACTTCGCCCGGTCGATCCCGGACCGCGGGGACGACTACTTCGCCGACTTCGACGCCCGGCACGCCGCCCTGCTCGCCGAGCAGGCCACCGGCGCGTGCCACTTCCACGTCCTGACCGACGACGAGGGTGCGGTGCTGGGCCGGTTCAACCTGGTGGACGTCGCGGACGGCAGCGCTGAGCTGGGCTACCGGGTGGCCGAGCGGGTGACCGGGCGCGGCGTGGCGAGCGAGGGCGTACGCCGGGTGTGCAACCTCGCCCGCGACGGGTACGGCCTCGTCCGGCTGACTGCGCGCACCACACTGGACAACGCCGGCTCCCGCGCTGTGCTGCGACGGGCCGGGTTCATTCCGGTCGGCGAGGTGACGCTCAACGGCCGCCCGGGCCTACGGCACGTCCGCGACCTGCGTACCGCCCGACCCCAGGGCTGACCGCTGGGCCGGCGGGCCGGACATCCGCTCGACGATCGCCTCCAGATCCTCGAACGCGTACGCCCAGTTGTGGCACTTGAAGCTGCGCAAACCTTCGATCGGGGTGCGGCAGTCGGCGCAGTGCACCCCGGGGATCGCGTCCGGCACCTCGGTGTTGACGTACTTGCGCTCACCGAGGATGACCCGGGCGATCATGGCTCGATCGTGCACGCCGTGCAGCGCCGAGGAGACGATGTCGTACCAGGTCACCCGCCGGCCGCACGTCGGACAGTCCGGCTCGTCGCCACTGACCCAGAGCGGGGCGCCGATGGTGCGCGCCGGCATGCCGAGGAGCTTCTCCAGCCGGCGTACGTCCGCCTCCGGGGTCGTCCAGCGGTGCCGGCCCGGCAGCGAGGCGGGCGAGTCGTAGACGGCGCGGAAAACGACCGGGTCGACCTCGACGGTCTCCCGCTTGCTGGTCATGCGGTACCTCCTCGACGACACGTGGTTCCACCGTCGTACCAGGTGGACGCCGGATGCAGCCGGATCACGGACACTCAACCGCGCCGAACGCCCTAAAGGTGATGTCGCTGGTGGTAATCCGTCGTCTGCACAAAATGAGGCCTTTTCGCAGTTAAGCTCGCCTTCGCGCCTATATCTGGGCAGGACGGGTGAAGGAGACATGATGATCTCGCGAAGGCAGCTGTTGATTGCGGGCGCCGCCGGCGGGGCAGTGCTGCTCTCTCCGCGCGGGGCGTGGGCGGATTCGATGCGGCCGACGCAGCCGCTGCTCGATCCCACGACCATCCCGAAGTACGTGACGGACCTCGTGATCCCGCCAGCCATGCCACCCGCACGCAGACCTGGCAAGCACAAGATCGACGAGTATCTGATCGCGGTGCGGCAGTTCTCCCAACAGGTCCTACCACCGGGGCTCCCCCGGACGACGGTCTGGGGCTACGGCTCGGCCGTGCACAAGGGGACCTTCAACTTCCCGGCCTTCTCGATCAACGCCCGGGTTGACCGGCCGGCGCGGGTGACCTGGATCAACCAGCTCGTCGACAAGCACGGCCGGTTCCTGCCGCACCTGCTGCCGGTCGACCCGACGCTGCACTGGGCCAACCCGCCCGGCGGGACCGCCGGCCGCGACTCCACGCCCACGTTCACCACCACGCCCGGCCCGTACCAGGGTCCGGTGCCGATGGTCGTGCACCTGCACGGCGGGCACAACCGGGAAGAGAGCGACGGCTACCCGGAGGCGTGGTACCTGCCGGTGGCGCGGAACATCCCCGCCGGCTTCGCCAAGGTGGGCAGCTTCTACGACGAGTTCCGCGCGAAATTCGAACAACGGCACGGGATCGAGTGGAAGCCCGGGACCGCCACCTTCCAGTACGAGAACGACCAGCGGGCCACCACCGAATGGTTCCACGACCACACGTTGGGCATGACCCGCCAGAACGTCTACGCGGGGCCGGCCGGTTTCTACCTGCTCCGTGGGGGCTCGTCCGACCTGCCGCCAGGGGTCCTGCCCGGTCCCGCTCCGGCGCTGGGCGACAGGCCCGGCACCCGCTATCACGAGATCCCCATCGTCATCCAGGACCGGTCGTTCAAGCCGGACGGCTCGCTGTTCTACCCGGGCAGCCGGGCGTTCTTCGGCGACTGCACCGACCCCGCCGACTACATCCCGAACGGCGACGTGCCGCCGATCTGGAACCCCGAGTTCTTCGCGAACACCATGCTGGCCAACGGCCATACCTGGCCCCGGCTCGAGGTCGAGCAGCGGCGGTACCGACTTCGCCTGCTCAACGGCTGCGACGCTCGCTTCCTGATCCTGAAGATCGCCGCCAACCCGACCGCCTCGCGACCCGCCGCCCCGGCCCTGCCGATGTGGCTTGTCGGCACCGACGGTGGCTTCCTGCCCGAGCCGGTCCGACTCGATCAGATCCTGCTCGGCAACGCCCAGCGGGCGGATGTGATCGTGGACTTCACCGAGGTGCCTGAGGGCACCGACCTGTTCCTCATCAACGAGGGCCCAGACGGGCCGTTCGGCGGCGGCGCGCCCGGCACCGACTTCACACCGGCCGACGTCAACACCACCGGACAGGTGATGAAGTTCGTCGTCGGTCCCCGGATCGGCGTGGACCAGAGCGTCCCGCCGGACCAACTGCGCCTACCCACGTTCACGCCCCTCGGCTCGGCCACCAACACCCGCCGGCTGTCGCTCAACGAGCAGGTTTCCGCAACAGGCTGCGGCCCGATTGCAGTTCTGCTCGGCACCGTCACGGCAGGCGGCACGGCCGTACCGCTCAGGTGGAACGATCCGATCACCGAGAACCCGGTCCTCGACTCCACCGAAATCTGGGAACTCGACAACCGGACGGTGGACGCGCACCCGATCCACATCCATGAAATCCAGTTCCAGGTCGTCGGCCGCGGACCCGACGGCACTCAGCCGCCGGGCCCGCAAGACAGCGGCTTCCTCGACACCGTGATCGCCCTGCCAGGCGAGATCACCCGAATCAAGGCGCATTTCGACCTGCCCGGCCGGTATCCGTGGCACTGCCACATCCTCGAGCACGAGGACAACGAGATGATGCGGCCGTACTTCATCGGACCGCGGCCGCCGAAGGGAGCCCCGGCCACTGGGGACGGTGGTCGCGGGAGTGGGCCCAACGTGGCGGGCGAGATCGCCGGGGCGGCCATGCTTTCCGCCGCCGCCCTCGGCGCTGCCGCACTGGCAGCGACCGCCCGGAAGGCGGGGGCGACGAACCCGAGCTAGTACGGTGGCTGCTCGGTGAGCCCGACGCCTCCAATGCGAGTCGGAAGGCCGCGAGCCAGGCTGCTCAGACGGTGCGCACCAGCCGGAAGCGCTCGGTCACCACCAGAGTGTCGTCGTCAACGGTGAAGCCGGCGTCGCCCAGCTCCGCGCGTACTTCCGCGCTGTGCCAGAACGCCTCGTGCGCTGCTCGCCACTGCGCCACCGACGTATCTCCCTCGCCCTCGTCCAAGGCGTGTTGCAGGTCGACATCGGCGAGCCGGATCACCCGCACCTCAGTCAGCTCGATCACCGCGACCCGCCGGTCCTCGGAGTCCACCACCGCCGACCGCTGGCCAACCTCGGGCAGCGGCTCATTCGCGCGTTCGTATCCGACCAGCAGGGCGGAAGTGGTGGTCTTCGCGCCGGACAAGATCGCGGTCACCAGCTTGTCCCGCAACGGCCCGGGAAATGCGAACTCAGCACGCGGAAGATCATCGAGGTCCATGCGGGGAGGGTACGCGATCTGGCCATGACCTCTCGCTGACAAGAGACGCCGTCGGATTGGTTGAGCGCGCCGGTCCCCTACCGAACCGTGGGCAGACGAGCCAGCCCAGCGACGAACGTCATCTGGCCGTTGCCGCGCGCGACGTGTGGCAGCGGGAACCCGGTTTCCTGAAACTTCTTGTAGCGTCCCATCCTGGCGTGCGATTCAGCCGCTTCGGCGACCTTGGAGGCAGTGTGGCAGTGCGTGTCGCGATCAATGGTTTCGGCCGAATCGGTCGCATGTTCTTTCGGGCCGTGCTTCGCAGCGATGCCGACATCGACGTCGTTGCTGCCAATGACCTCGGGTCACGCGAGGAGATGGCGCACCTGCTCGCATTCGACTCTGTCGCCGGCCGCTTGGATCAGGCGGTGTCCGTCACCGCCGACGGACTTCGGGTCGGAGATCGCGAACTCAGGATCCTCAGTGAACGTGAGCCTGGCAAGCTGCCCTGGGCCGACCTCGGCGTCGACGTGGTGATCGAGTCCACGCGCTTCTTCACCGACCGTGAGAAGGCGGCCGCCCACCTCGACGCGGGGGCGAAGGTCGTCGTCGTCTCCGCGCCGTCCAAAGGCGCCGACGCCACATTCGTTGTCGGCGTCAACGACAGCGACTTCGACCCGCAGGTACATCAGGTCGTCTCCAACGCTTCCTGCACCACGAACTGCTTCGTGCCGATGGTCAAGGTGCTCGATGACGCCTTCGGCGTGGATCGTGGGCTCATGACGACGGTTCACGCCTACACCAGCGAGCAGTCCCTGGTTGACGGACCTCATCAGGATCTACGTCGGGCTCGCGCCGCTGCCGTCAACATCGTCCCCACGTCGACCGGAGCCGCGCGCGCCACGAGTCTTGTCATGACGGCGATGGCCGGACGCCTTGACGGAACCTCGCTTCGGGTTCCGGTTCCGGACGGTTCGATCACCGACCTGACCGCGCTCGTCTCACGCGAGGTGACTGTTGCGGATGTGAACGAGGCGTTCAGAGCCGCAGCGGGGTCCGGGCCGCTGAGCACGGTATTGAACTATTCCGAAGGCCCAGTTGTGTCCACCGACATCGTTGGATCCGCGGCCTCGTGCACGTTCGATGCGCCGCTCACCCTGGTGAGCGGAAATCTGGTCAAGGTGTTCGGCTGGTATGACAACGAATGGGGCTACTCGAACCGGCTGGTCGACCTCTGCGCTGTCATTGGTGCCAAGCTCGCATAGCGCTGCGTGATGTGACGCGAACCCCGTGTGGTGTCTCCGATCATCCCACCGCCTGTGCTCTGCAAGGCCCGGATTCCCTGTGGGCAGGTGGGGGATGACGGGGCATCCTGCTGTCTGCCGTCGGGCAAGGCACTCGACCGGTTAGTCGTGATTCGTTTACGTCATCAAGTCTGTAGGCGGCTACTGCTGTACTTCGCTGCGCGCCGCCCATGATCGCGGGAATGCTGACTCGGGCCAGGGCCGCTGACCTGCATAAGAGTGGGCCGCCAGGGACTCGAACCCTGAACCTATGGATTAAAAGTCCACAGCTCTGCCATTGAGCTAGCGGCCCGCCCCGCCAGGCTACCGGAACCCGTCCGCCCGGGCCTTCCGGCTTCCCGCCCCATCGATGTCCGACAGGCGACGCCAACGGCAGTGCGAGGGGCATGGGGTGGTCCGAGCGGGGAACGGTGTCGGGCATGAGGATGAGCAGCACCCCGGCGGTGGCCGCGTCGAGCGAGGACGTCGGGGCGGACGGCGTACGGCGGCCCGGCGGTGAGGTGCACGCCTGGCTGCCGGGGCAGAACCAGACCGTGTGCGGGCTCCAGCTCAGCCGCACCCGGCTGCGCCGCTTCCCGCACGTGCGGTTCGATTACGCCTCGACGGACCAGCTCACCGAGGCCGACCCGGAGGGTTTCATCTGCCCGCGCTGCCTGGCCGCCACGCAGGGGCGCCGCCGCCAGGAGAAGAGCTGGGTGCGCCACTCGCCCCGCCCGTGACCGCCCCGGGGTTGGAGTCCGGTTCAGCGGGTACCGCAGCCGGCATGCGAATCGTCATCGTCGGAGCCACCGGCAACGTGGGGACGGCGCTGCTGCGCCGGCTGCGGCAGGAGTCGGAACCCGAACTGGTCGGGGTCGCCCGTCGGCTGCCCGGACCGGACGCCGGTGAGCCGTACGACCGGGTGGAGTGGCACTCCTGCGACGTCGGGGCACCGGGGGCGGTGGACAAGCTGGCCGCGATCTTCGCCGGCGCGCGGGCGGTCGTGCACCTGGCCTGGCAGATCCAGCCCAGCCACGACCAGCGCACCCTGCACCGGACCAACGTCGGCGGCAGCCGGGCGGTGATCGACGCGGTCGTCCGGGCCGGCGTCCCCGCCCTAGTGCACGCGTCGTCGGTCGGCACGTACGCGGCCGGCCCGAAGGACCACCCGGTCAGCGAACGCTGGCCGGCGACCGGGGTGCCCGGCTCGTCGTACAGCCGGGACAAGGCGGAGGTGGAGGCGCTGCTCGACAGCGTCGAACGGGAGCGCCCGGAGCTGCGGGTGGTCCGGCTGCGTCCCGGCCTGACCTTCCAGCGGGATGCCGGTACCGAGATCACCCGCTACTTCGTCGGCCCGCTGGCCCCGGTGCGGCTGCTGCGGTACGGCCGGATCCCGCTCGTCCCGTCGAACCGCCGGCTGCGGATGCAGGCGGTGCACGCCGACGACGTCGCCGACGCGTACGCGAGGGCGGTGCTGGGCGAGGCGCGCGGTCCCTTCAACGTCGCCGCGGACCCGGTGCTGACCCCGGAGCTGGTGGCTCGGCACTTCCACGGCTGGACCGTGCCGGTGGCCACCCCGGTGCTGCGCGCAGCGGCGGCACTGACCTGGCGGGCGCGGCTGCAACCGGTCGACGTCGGCTGGGTGGACCTGGCGTTGAACGTGCCGCTGATGTCCAGCGACCGTGCCGAGACCGAGCTGGGCTGGACCCCGAGGGTCGATGCCCTGACCGCGCTCAAGGAACTGTTCGCCGGCATGGCACACACCGCCGAGACGGGCGCCCCACCGCTCTCCGCCGCCCCCGACCTCCCGGGCCGCCCCGCCGGCCTCCTCAAGGGCCGCACTGCCGGCCACGGCAACCCCTACTGACCACTGACGCGCCCCCGCACGGCGGACCGTGAACGGTCAGGTGTGGGAGAGGGCGAAGGCGACCAGGAAGCCGAGAACGGTGATCAGGCCGACCAGCAGGTGGGCGTCCTCGAACGCCTCCGGGACCATGGTGTCGGTGATCATCGCGAGGATCGCGCCCGCCGCCAGCGCGGTGATGGTGGCCAGCACCTCCGGTGGGGCGCCGCCGAGCAGCGTGTAGCCGGCCAGCGCGGCGGCCCCGCTGACCAGGGCGATCGCCGCCCAGAGCAGGAAGACGTACCGCTTCGAGCGGCCCGCCTGCCGCATGCCGGCGGCGCTCGACAGCCCCTCCGGCACGTTGCTGAGGAAGACCGCGATCACGGTGACCAGGCTGACCGGTCCGCCGGTGAGCAGGCTCGCGCCGATCACCACCGACTCCGGTATGCCGTCGAGCAGCGCGCCGACCGCGATGGCCGTCCCCGATCCCGGCTGCTCCTGCTCGGAGGGCTGCTGTTCGCCGGAGCGCTTGCGGTGCCGGGCGCCGCGCCGGGCCAGCAGGATGTTGGCCCCGGTGTACGCGAGCGCACCGCCGGCCGCCCCGATCGCGGTCGGCAGCAGGCCGCCCTGCTCGTGCGCCTCCGCGATCAGCTCGAAGGAGACCGCACTGAGCAGCACCCCCGCGCCGAACGCCATGATCGAGGCGATGATCCGGCGGGGAACCCGCGCGAAGAACCCGACGGCCGCCCCGACCAACAGGGCCGACCCGGCGAGCAGACCCCAGAACCCCGCTTGCAACCATTCCGGCATTCGCAGGACCGTACCCGGGCCGGGGCGGTGGCGAAACCGTCAGAAGTCGGCGAACAGGTAGGGCAGCTCGCGGGGGAAGAGGCGGCGCAGCTCGGCCGCCGCGTCCGCCGGCACGTCACCGAGGTCGCGGATGTCCACGTCGGCCGGGTCCAGCACCCCGTACGCGAGCGCGGAGAGCCCGGCGGCGGTGAGCGTCGCGGCCGGTACGCCGGGCCCGGCTGCGGCGGGGAGGAGTTCCAGCCGGCCGGTGGCCCCGTCGAGCAGGTGCGTACCGGCCAACCAGCGGTCGCCGACCAGCTCGACCCGGACCCGACCGGCGCCGGCCGGCAGCCCGGTCAGCGCGTCCAGGGAGAGCAGCCGGGCCATCGGCGCGGGTGAACCGGGCCGGGACACCCGCGCCTCGACGTGCACCGCCAGATCGGTGAGCCAGAGCTCGGGCAGTTCGTCGGCGGGGAGCCGGACGCGGATCCGCTCGACCTGGTCGACGTGCCGGGCGAAGAACTGGAGCAGCAGCGCCCGCGCGTACGGGTCGGCGGCGAGCAGGTCGTCGGCGATCAGTTCCCCGCCGTGGTCGTCGATCCGGTAGGTGACCGCACCCGCGATGCTGCCATCGACGGTGGCGGTGAGCAGCCAGCGGTCGTCGCGGTCGCGCAGCCCGACCGCCCGGAAGTCCGGGAAGACCGCGAAGCCGTGCCGGTCGTGCAGACAGCGCTCGGTGAAGGCCCGCCACGTCGGGTACCCGGCCCCGATTCGTTCCCAGGTCATCTCGCCGGGCAGTTCGGCGCGGAGCAGCGGAGCGAGGTCGGCCGGGGAGAACGTGACCGTGCGCGGTCGCGGCAGCCCCACGTAGCCGAAGCGCTCGTAGAACGAGGCCCGGAACGGGTGCAGGGCGCTGAGGGCGTGCCCCTCGTCGCGCATCTCGTCGAGGAGCTGGTGCAGCAGCGCCCGGACGTGCCCGCGGCGGCGCGCCAGCGGATGGGTGGCGACCCCGGCGACGCCGGCCATCGGCAGCACCCGGCCGCGCAGGTTCTCCCGCATCGGGATGGCCGAGGCAGCGGCAACGGTCTCGCCGTCCTCCTCGGCGACCAGGCTCAGGTTGCCCCCGTTGTACGGCAGGTACTCGCGGAACTCCTCGACCCGCCCGGGGGTCGTGGGGGACGCCTCGAAGGCGTACGCCTGGAGCGGGAAGCTGGTGGTGGCGCGTTCCTCGGCGGCCAACCGGCGGATGGGCATCTGTTCATCCCAACCCGGGTAGCCAGGCGGCGCAACCCGATTGGGTCGGTCACACCTCCGTGAGGTCGGAGACGACGACGGTGACGTTGTCCGGCGCGCCGGCCTGGTGGGCGAGCTTGACCAGCTGCTCGCCGCACAGCTGGCGGTCGCCGTAGGTGGCCAGCGCCGAGACGATCGCGGTGTCCTCCACGTAGTCGGAGAGGCCGTCGCTGCAGAGCAGCAGCCGGTCGCCGGGCAGGACGGCCAGCATCCCGATCGCCGGTGGCACGTCCGAGCCCTGCACCGCCCGGGTGACCAGTGACCGCTGCGGGTGGTGCCGGGCCTGGTCGGGGGAGAGGGCACCCTGATCGACCAAGGCTTGGACGAAGGTGTCGTCCCGGGTGAGCTGGGTCAGCTCCCCGTCCCGCAGCAGGTAGCAACGGGAGTCGCCGACCTGGGCGAGGACCAGGGTGTCGCCGGCGAGCAGGGCGGCGGTCAGGGTCGTACCCATGCCGTCGCGGGCCGGGTCCACCGTGATGGCGGCGCGGATGCGCTGGTTGGCGGTGCTCACCACGGCCCGCAGCGCGTCGGCGGCCTCGTCGGGCGCGGTCGGCGGGGCCAGCTCGTCCAGGATGCGGATGACGATCTCGCTCGCCACCTCGCCGGCGGGCAGCCCACCCATGCCGTCGGCGACGGCCACCAAGCGGTCACCGGCGAGGGCGGAGTCCTCGTTGTTGGTCCGGACGAGGCCGACGTCGTTGAGGATGGCCGAGCGGAGGATCAGCGTCATGGGGTCAAGCTTGCCAAGAAGACCCTGCCGCCGTCTCTACGCACTACTGCGTAGGGTGTCAGAAATGATGCCGGTGTCCATGGTCGGGCGCGCCGGCGAGCTGGCTGAGCTCGACCGGGCGTGGTCCACCGTGGCCGCCGGCCGCCGACCGGCACCCACCGTCACGGTGATCACCGGCGTCGCCGGGGTGGGCAAGAGTCTCCTGGTCGCGGCCGCGCTGGAGGGCTTCACTCCGCGTCCGGCGGTGATCCTCACCGGTGCCGCCCGGGTGCACGACCCGGCCCCGTACGACTGGTTGGCGGCGGTGCTCAGCGGCCGTGACACCAGCGCGCTGGATCTGCCCGCCGACGCGCTGGCCTGGTTGGCCCAGCAGCCCACCGCGCCGCGCGAACGTTACGCCCCGGGCACGCTGCTGCGGCTCGCCGTCCGCACGGTCCGGCTGCTGGTCGGCGCCGGCCCGGCGGTGCTGGTGGTGGAGGACCTGCACGCTCTGGACCCGGCCAGTATCAACC
>JBARAE010000729.1:0-1711 GCA_049791715.1 Micromonospora sp. | reverse complement strand
GCGGTGTCGTCGCCGGCCGGCGGGGCGGCCAGCCCGGCCGAGGCGGCGTGCGCGACGTGGTGCGGCACGAAGCGCACCTTCTCCGGGTCCAGGCCGGGCAGGGCGGCGGCGAGGAACTGCGGCGCCCGCTTCGCGTAGTCGACGCGCAGCCAGTCCCACGGGTCGCTGAGGCCGAGGTCGGCCGCGTCCCGGCACAGGCCGGGGTCGAACGAGTAGGCGACCGCGTCGAGGCTGTCGACGTCGACTCCCGCGCTGGCCAGACACCAGGCGGCGGACAGTTCGGGCAGCTCCCAGGCGGAGAACGGGACCGGGCGCTTGCCGTGCTTGCGGCGGCTGAACCGCTCCTCTTCGGCGGCGGCCACCACCGTGCCGTCGACCACCAGGGCAGCCGCCGGATCGTGGAAGATCGCGTTGATTCCAAGGACGCGCATGAGCAGTCCGTACCCTGGCGTCCACTTCCTAACCTGTAGATCATCGACTTCTCCCCAAAGGGTCAACGTCGGATGTGGAGATTGCCGCCGGGGCGCGTCGGTAGGCTCTGCCCAGGGGCCAAAGTCCCTGGTCAGGCGCCCCTCATGCGACGAAGCTGGGCAAAGAGGTAATGGTGGCTCCCGTTTCTGCGGCGGCGGCCACCCGTCCGAACGTGATCCCCGGGAGGTACCCGTGTCCCCGTCCTCGCTCTCCGAGCTGATCGAGGAGCAACTCACCCTGGCCCACGCCACCGACAGCGGACGCAGCGCCCGCACCGTGTACGGCGGCTCGGGCCGGCCACTGCGGCAGACGGTGCTCGCCCTGGTCGCCGGCCGGGCACTGGAGGAACACGCCAGCCCCGGCGCGGCGACCCTCCAGGTGCTGCGCGGCCGCGTCCGGCTGCTCGCGGACGATCACTCCTGGACCGGGGTGACCGGCGACCTGCTGGAGATCCCGGACGCCCGGCACTCCCTGCACGCCGACGAGGACTCGGCGGTGCTGCTGACGGTCGCCCTCGGATGAGCGGGACCGCCTCCGTACCCGGGCGGGCCGCCACCCGGTCATCCGGGCGTACGCCGGCCCGGCCGGCCCGCGGTCGCCGGCACCGGTTCCTGCCGCCCCAGCACGGCGCCTGGGCGATGCTGCTGCTGCCGTACGTCGCCGCGCTCGTCGTCACCGGTCCGCGCTGGCCGCACCTGCCGCTGCTCGGCGCCTGGCTCGCCGGCTACCTGTTCTCGTACTACGCCCTCCAGGCGGTGAAGACCCGGCGGCCCGACCGGGTACGCCCGCAGCTCGTGGTCTACGGCATCGCGACCGCGCTGCTCGCTGCGCCGGTGCTGCTGGTCCGGCCGGAGGTGCTCGGCTACGCCCCGCTCTACGCCCTGCTCGTCGCCGTCAACGTCGGTTACGCCCGGCGACGCCGCGAGCGGGCCCTGCCCAACGATCTGGCCTCGGTGGCGCAGAGCACCCTGATGGTGTTCGTGGTGGCGACCGTGGCCGGGACGGCGCCGCTGGCGCTGGCCGGCGTCGCGGCGGCCGTCTTCGCGTACCTGGTCGGCACGGTCCTGTACGTCAAGACGATGATCCGGGAGCGGGAGAGCGTCGGTTACCGGCGTGCCTCGGTCGCGTACCACCTGGCGGTGCTGCTGGTCGCGATCGTCGCGTGGGGGCCGGCGGTGGCCGCGGTCTTCGGGCTGCTGCTGCTCCGCGCCGCGCTGCTGCCCGGGCGGCGGCTCAGCCC
>JBARAE010000728.1:0-1882 GCA_049791715.1 Micromonospora sp. | reverse complement strand
AGCGCAGGCCCGCCTGCTCGGTGGCAGGTACCAGGTCGGCGAGCTGCTCGGCTACGGCGGCATGGCGGAGGTGCACCGCGGTCGCGATCTCCGGCTCGGTCGGGATGTCGCGATCAAGATGCTCCGGGCCGACCTGGCCCGGGACGCCACGTTCCAGATGCGGTTCCGCCGGGAGGCGCAGAACGCCGCCTCCCTCAACCACCCGGCCATCGTCGCCGTGTACGACACCGGCGAGGAGACGGCGCCGACCGGCGAAACGCTCCCGTTCATCGTGATGGAGTTCGTGAACGGGCGCACTCTGAAGGAGGTGCTCGGCGCCGAGGGGCGGCTCCAGCCGCGCCGAGCGCTGGAGATCTGCGCCGACATGTGCGCGGCGCTGGAGTTCAGCCACCGGCACGGGA
This sequence comes from Micromonospora sp., assembly GCA_049791715.1. GTDB lineage: Bacteria > Actinomycetota > Actinomycetes > Mycobacteriales > Micromonosporaceae > Micromonospora. The sequence continues at coordinate 1,481 of JBARAE010000728.1, read as the reverse complement.
TCATCCACCGGGACATCAAGCCCGGCAATGTCATGCTCACCCAGACCGGCCAGGTCAAGGTGATGGACTTCGGCATCGCACGGGCCCTGGCCAGCGGCGCCACCACGATGACCCAGACCAGCGCCGTGATCGGCACCGCGCAGTACCTCTCCCCGGAGCAGGCGCGCGGCGAGGCGGTGGACGCCCGCTCCGACGTGTACGCGGCCGGCTGCGTCCTGTTCGAGCTGCTCTGCGGGCACCCGCCGTTCGTCGGCGACAGCCCGGTCAGCGTCGCGTACCAGCACGTCCGGGAGGCGCCCCCGACGCCGAGCTCGATCAACCCGGACGTCAACCCGGCGGTCGACGCGATCGTGCTCAAGGCGCTGTCGAAGAACCCGCTCAACCGGTACCAGAGCGCCGGCGAGATGCGGGCGGACCTGCTCCGCGCCGCCGCCGGTCGGCCCGTGATGGCGACCCCGGTGCTGCCGGTGGACGAGACCGCGCCGATGGCCCCGGCCGCCGCGGCCGCGGGTTACCAGACGCAGGTGATGGGGCCGCAGACCCGGGCGGTCCCGGCCGCGGTGGGCGACCCGCGCAAGCGAAAGAGCTCGGGCTGGGTGATCGCCACCTTCGCCGCGCTCGGCGTGCTCGCGGTGATCGCCCTGGTCGCCGCCCTGATGCTCAACCACGGCGGCGCGGACAAGGTGGCCGTCCCGGATCTTAAGGGCAGGTCGGTGGCTGAGGCCGAGGCTCTGATCAGGCAGGCGGGCCTCACTCCGCAGCCCGGCGATCCGGTGCTCAACAGCAGCTGCGCGAAGGGGACGGTGGTCAATCAGAACCCCGCTCCCAACACCCAGCTGGAGAAGACCCGCGAGGTGATCTACCAGGTCTGCAACGGCCCCAACCTGGTTCCCATTCCACCGGTGAAGGGCAGCCCGTACGAGAACGTCAAGGCGCAGCTCGAGGACCTGGGGCTCAAGGTCAAGAGGGACGACGTGAACAGCGGCGAGCCGGAGGGCACGGTCACGGACATCGACCCGGCGGCGGGCCAGAAGGTTCCCGAGGGCTCGACGGTCACGGTGAAGGTCTCCAAGGGCAACATCGCCCAGGTGCCGGACGTGTTGGGCCTCACTCAGGAGCAGGCCGAGAAGAGGCTGAAGGCTGCCGGCTACAAGGTGAGCGTCCGGAAGGGCGACGAGGTGCCGGCGGCCGAGGCCGGAAAGGTCGCCGACCAGAGCCCGGACGCCGGTGGCGATCTGGCCAAGGGCAAGACGGTCACCATCGAGGTCACCGTCCCGCTGCCCGAGGAATCGCCGACGCCGGAGCCGAGCGCAACCTCGCCGAGTCCGACCACCTCACCCACCGCCCCGGGTGGCGGGGGTGGATGGCCGATCCCGACCACCCCGCCGGGCGGAGCCCCCGCCGAGTGACGCCCGGGCGGCCCGGCGCTGCTAGCGCCGCCCCGCCCGACGCCAAGCGTCCACGCCCGGGCAGGTCCCGGC
>JBARAE010000727.1:0-7277 GCA_049791715.1 Micromonospora sp. | reverse complement strand
CAGGGTGCCCTCGGCATCGACCAGCTGGGCCGCGCAGAAGACGACCCGGCGGGTACGGCGTACCACCTCACCGGTGGCGCGCAGCACCCCGGGGCGGGTGCTGCGCAGGAACTCCACGCGCAGGTCCGCGGTGAGGAAGACCTCCTCAGCGCCGAGGGTGGTCCAGCAGGCGCCACCCATGGCGGCGTCGAGGAGGGCGGTCACCAGGCCGCCCTGCACCACGGGACCGCCGGCGGTGGGAAAGCAGTAGTCCTCCGATGCGCGCCACTCGACGGTTGCGCTGCCCGGACTCCAGTCGAGCCGACGGTAGCCGAGCGTCCGCCAGATGCCGGAGCGCTGGAACGTCTCGTCTCCGTCGGCTTCCCCGTCGGACTCCCGGCCGTTCAGCTCTCGCGATTGGGTCACGGCCGGGACGTTAACACCCCGCGGCGCCGCTCGCCCGGCCCCATGCGGGCGGCCCGCTCCCCGCTGATCCTCCCGGAGCACAGCGCAGCGACCCGGCTCGGCAGGTTTCCGGTGCCGCCCCCCGGGAAGCCAGCCGCATGGCCGAATCTTTCGCGGATCAGGACCTGGCGACGCTACGGGCCATCGCCTACGCCGCCGGGATTCCGGACAGCGACCGGATGGGGCACGACGAGCTGGTGACGGCGCTGCGCCGGGCCGGCCTGTCGGAACCGGCGGCCGGGCCGATCGACACCAGCCTGGCCGATCCGGGCGATCCCGGCACGGACGAGGGCGTATACCACGGACGGGGAGTCGGGCGACGCGAGTCGGCCGGCGGCCCGGCCGCCCAGACGGCGGCGGGGCGGACGGCCACGCCGATGCCCGAGCGTTGAGCGCGGACCGCTGAGCGGCCCGACGACCAGTTCGACAGCCACCAGGGGAGGCGACATGAGCGACGACATTGACCGCGTGGCGAAGTCCCGAGCCGATCACATGCCGGGTGAGACCGCCCACGGCAGCATCGACCGCCGCGGCGTGACGCGAGGCCGTACCGGGGACTCCCGCATCGCCGGACCGCCGGACGGCACCGGCACGGCTTCCGGCGTGGAGGGCCTGCCGCGCAGCAGCCTCGACCTCGGTGACGAGAGCACCGGAGGCCGGGCCGGCCAGGAGGCGGTCGGTGCCCTGCCCGGCGAGTCCGGCACCGAGATCGAGGACCGTACCGAACGGTGAGGCGAGCGGTGCGGCGGCGGTCTTGCCCTGGGCGAGGCCGCCGCCCACCCGTAGGCGCGCGCCGGGCGACAGGTCCCGGCGGGTCAGCCCCTCGACGCTGACAGGGCCCCGCTCGTCACGGCCGAGCCGGCCTGCACCGGCAGCGGCGACGGGATGACCAGCTCGACGTTGCGGTCGGCCAGCGAACCCCGCCGGGCGTCGCCGTGTCCCTGCCAGTCGTTGGCCGACAGTTCCCGGGAGACCGCCGCCAGCGCGACGCTGTCCGAGAGGCCGCCCCGGGCGGCCGGGCCGGCGTGGTCGATGACGGTGCAGAACGCGGAGAGCGTGCCGTCGAGGTTGTCGACCAGCTCGATGATCCGGGACTGCTCGGGCCAGTCGATGTGGGCCGCGGTGTTGACCTCCCAGAAGCCCCCGCCGACCGGCGCACCGGCCGGGCGCGCGTGCGGCAGCACCTGGTTGCGGTGGGTGTGCCCGTTGACCCACAGAATGACGTTGGGGTAACGCAGCAGCAGCGCGCGCACCTCTTCCCCGCCGATCCGGTCACTGCCGGCCGGTACGTTGTCCATGCTGCCGATCGTGTGGTGGCTGAAGACGACGACGTACTTGTCCGGCCGGCCACGCCGGCTGACCTCCTCGCCCGACGGGGACAGCCAGCGGCTGCTCGCCGCCTGCAGTTGCCGCTCCAGCCAGGCGTACTGGGTGGGGTCGATCGAGCCGTTCGGCCCACCGGCGCTGTTCACCGTGTCCAGGACGATGCCGCGCACCCGGCCCTGGTCGAAGGTGTAGTAGGCGGTGGTGTCGGCGACGTTCGCCGAGGTGAAACCGTGGCCCGTCGGCGTGCCGGTGGTGACGAAGTGTTCGGCCACAGTGGTCGCCCGGTCCACGATCCGCCGGTCCGGGTCGGGCGTGACGAAGCGCCGACCGCCGGAGGAGAGCATCAGGGACACCGCGGCCGGGTCCTGGCTGAGCAGCCCGACGATGAACTGGATCTGCGCCGGGATCGGCGCCGCGAGGATCGACGGCGGCAGGCTGGTCAGCTTCAGCGGGCCGGTGGCCAGCTGCCGCAGCAGCGCGGAGGCCGGCACGTTGCCCTGCACCAGGCCGTCGTGGTTGCCGTAGACGGCGTACCACGGCAGGCCGAGTCCGGCCGCCTGGAACGGGGCGCGCGCGGCGTCCAGCAGCCCCGGTACCACCGGGAACCCGTGGACCGACGTCGCCTGGCCGAAGCCCGACTCCGGGTGCCAGTAGTACGGGTCCGGCGCGACGTCGTCGGCCACGCCCTCGTACCGCGTCGGGTCGCCGGAGTCGGGCCGGACCACGCCCCCGTCGAGCAGGTCGATGTACCAGCGCAGCTCGTTGTGCTGGCAGTTGTCGGTGTTGTCGCCCGTGACGACCGCGAACCGCACCGGGGCGCCGGTGGACGGGCCGGCGTGCACCCGGCGCACCTGGCGGATCATGGCGTCGCCCACCTGGGTGCTGAGCAGCTCCTGCGGCCGGTACGCGCTGGTCAGGTCGTCCAGGCCGGGCAGGCTGCCATACTTGTCGAAGAACTCGAACCGTCCCGGCGACTGCGCATCCAGGACGTGCACGTCGGTCAGGTGGGCGAAGCAGGTCAGCACCCGGCCGTCGACACCCGACCGTTGGCGTGGAATCCCGCCCAGGTCGGTCCGGACGAGGAACGGCTCACCCTCGGCGAGCCGCAGGGTGGCGTAGCCGCCCGCGCCCGGCGTTCCGCGGACGACGGTGTGCTCCAGAGTGGTGCCGGCAACCGACGGCGCGGGCAGCGCGGACGCCCGCCGGGACGGGAACGGGTCGAAGCCGAGGGCCGCGCCGCCGAGCATCCCCGCGAGTACCGCTCTCCTGCTGACCGGCATGGTGGCTCTCCATTCCGTCGTGGCGGGCGTCGGTGCGCGCCGGGGCGACAACCAACGGCTGTCGCCCTGGCGGCAGCCGCAGGTCAATGGAAAGACGATCCCGCTCGATACCTCCCGGCGCAATAGCCTGAAAGGCGTTGCCGGCCCGGCCCGGGTGGACAGTCATGGTCGCGGCCAGCGCGAGGAGCTTCCCTCAGGCAGGAGGCGCCTCGTGGTCCGTGCTCCCTTATTCGGCGTCGGGGCGGCGCAGCGTCAGCGACTGGAACCAGTGGCCGCGGCCGTCGTCGACCGGGTGGAAGTCCACGACGTCGAACCATTCGGTGGCGAAGTCGAGTAACTGCTCGTCGGTGCGCCACGAGAAGAAGCGCGGCGGCACGTGCTCGTCGTCGTCGAGGGCGCCTTCGGCGCTCTCGGTACCGCCGTACACGCCGAGGAAGAAGAGCCCGCCGGGGCGCAGGACCGCCCGGATCGCGGCCAGGACTGCGGGCAGGTCGTGGTTGGGCACGTGCAGCAGACAGTTCATCGCGAACACCGCGTCGAACGAACTGGCCGGAAAGCCCAGTTGCAGGAAGTCCATGACGTGAGCCTCGATGCCCTTGGCCCGGCAGTGCTCGACCATCACCGGCGAGAGGTCAGCCGCCACGACGGCGAAGCCCTCGTGCTGGAAGTAGGCGCTGTCCTGCCCCGTGCCGGCGCCGATCTCCAGCAGCCGCGCGCCCGGCGACAGCCGGTCACGGAACGCCTGCCGTTCCGCCAGCTTCCATGGCTCCCTGAGGAGCCCGTCACGCCAGGCCGCCTTTGCGTCGTACGCCTCACGCAGCGGGCCGAGCACCTCGTCGTATCGCACAGTCATGCCGATCATTATCAACGGGCCGCGCCGCTGAGCATCCCCGCGAGCACCGCTCTCCTGCTGACCGCCGTCGCGGCGGCCGCGACCGACCGTGGCGATGTCAGAGACAGGCTCTACCCTCGGCAGGTGCTCTCGCGGATCAGGGGGTTGTCCCGGCATTTCACCGAGGAAACGCTCCGGTCGTACTTGCTGGACCGCTCAGTACGCATGGACGACGGCTGCCTCGTCGTGCGTGGGTACGGTAACCAGCGAGGCGTGTACCAGAAGGTTGCGGGCCGGGCGTGGGCCCACATCGCCGCGTTTGTTGTCTTCGTCGGCGACTACAACCCTGAGTTGGATGTTCACCACGTCTGCGGTGTCCCCGACTGCATTGAGCCCACCCACCTTCGTCAGCTCAGTCATGCCGAGAACGGCCGCAGCCGAAAACAGCGACCTCAGTGCCGCAATGGACACGACCGCGAGATCGATCGCCGCACCGGGCGGTATCGCAAGGTCTGCCGGCAGTGCAACAGCGATGCGCAGAAACGGTGGCGCGAACGGCAGGCACGCCAGGTGGCCGAAGGCCGCGCCAGCTACGGCCGCTCAGCGGGTTGACCGCGTGATGTAACCGCCGGCCGAGATCCGCCAGCTCGGCTACGCCATCGGGCGCCTGTCGGGCCCGGCTGTTCGCGGTGTACACCAGCGCGATTCCTTACGCTAAAGAACAGTCATTATGATGCACCTACGTTATGCCCGGTTTGACTGATCTGTTTTCTGGATTACCGATAATGGTTATCCGGTAATCGTCGGCTCGACGCGTCGCCGGATTGCTGGCAGGGTCGGCGGCGTGACGGGCATGACAGGAGCGGACGTACGCGCGGCGGTGGACGAGATGGTGCGGGTGCTCGCGCCCGCCGCGGACCAGGACTGGACGGTGCCCGCCGGCGACCTGGAGTGGTCCTGCTGGACGACCGCCGCGCACGTCGCGCACGACCTGCTCGCCTACGCCGGCCAGGTGAGCGCCACGCCGACCGACCGCTACCTGCCCTTCGACCTCCGCGTCCAGGAGCACGCCTCCCCCGCGGACGTGCTGACCGTGGTGACCGCCAGCGCCGGGCTGCTCTGCGCCGCCATCGACACAGCCGACCCGGGGCTGCGCGCCTGGCACTGGGGTCCGTGCGACCCGGGCGGATTCGCCGCCATGGGCGTCGCCGAAACCCTGCTGCACACCCACGACATCACCCGGGGACTGGGCCTGTCCTGGCGGGCGTCCGCGCGGCTCAGCTCCGGGGTCCTGCGCCGGCTCTTCCCCGACGCCCCGACGGGGGACGCGCCGGAGGTGCTGCTCTGGATGACCGGCCGCGCGGCACTCGGCGACCGGCCACGCCGTACCTCCTGGTTCTGGCGGGCGGCCATCGACTGAGGCGCCCAGGACCTCAGGTCAGCGGCGCCACCACGCCAGACGCCGGCGGCGTCGGCGAGCCTTCGACGGAATCAGCCCGGGCTCGGCCACCCCCGACGCCGCGACGCGTTCCTGCGCGACCCGCTCCCGGGCCGCGCGCCACCGGCGTACGGTCTCGTCGGCGTTGACCGGGCGGACGACCACCTGCGGCCCGGTCGGGGTACGCAACCACGCCACGATTTCCGCGTTGAGGGCCGCGACGACCGCCCGTACCGACTCCTCGGTGGGCAGGTCCCGCACCTCGCCGGGGAGCTGCTCGACCCTGCGGCGCAGCTGCAGCGGGGTGGGCAGCAGCAGGTCGCTGGGCAGTTGCTCCCGCTCCAGGAAGCTCTTGATCCACCACGACTCGTCGTACGGCAGGTCCCGGCCGGGAATCGGCTTGCCCGCGCCGCGCAGGTTGTCGAACTCGCCCCGCTCCTGGGCCGCGCGGATCTGCGCCTCGACCGCCGCTTCCCAGCCGTACGTCACGCTCGCCACCTCCCGCATCCCACCGTATCCGCTGCTCGCGGTGGGTTTCAGCGCGTGAGCCCGCCGGGGCATTCCCCGCCACCGGGCGGTCGGGGGCCTCCGGGCGTACATTCCTCGTGGGCCCCGGACGGCCCGTACCCGGAAGGAAGGGTGAGCGGCGTGCGCGACTGGCTCATCGGCCTCGGTGTGGCGCTGGCCTGCCTGATCGCGAGCTGGGCCCTGCTGGTGCTGCTGGCCCGGCGGCTGCCGCCGGGCGTCCTGCGCGATCTGGCCGCGTTCATCCCCGACTGCCTGACCACCGTGCGCCGGCTGCGCAAGGACCCGCGGGTGCCCCGCCGGGCCAAGGTCGCCATCGTCTTCGCCGGGCTCTGGCTGGCCAGCCCGATCGACCTCATCCCCGAGTTCCTGCCGGTGATCGGCCCCCTCGACGACATCGTCGTGGCCGCCCTGGCACTGCGCTACGCCGGCCGGCAGGTGCCGCGCGAGGTGCTGCTCGCCGCCTGGCCGGGCGAGCCACGCCTGCTGCTGCGGCTGCTCGGCCCCGCCACCACCGGCCCGGCCAGCAGCGAACCGATCGACCGCTGACCCCGGTGGGCCCGCTCCTCGCCGCCTCGGCGGCGGCGTTCCTGCTGGCCCTGCTCTCGGCGGTGACCGGCTTCGGCGGCGGGGTGCTGCTGCTGCCGGTGTTCACCGCGCTGTTCGGGCTGCGGGTCGCCGTGCCGGTACTGACGCTGACCCAGTTGTCCAGCAACGGCGCCCGGGTCTGGCTCAACCGGCGGGAGCTGCACCCGGCCCTGGTCGGCCGCTTCGCGGTCGGCGCGGCGCCCTTCGCGGTGGCCGGCGCCCTGCTGCTCGCGCACGCCCCGCTGGCCGCGCTCAAGCGACTGCTCGGCGTTTTCCTGCTCGTCGTGGTGGCCTGGCGACACCTCGGCCGTCCACTCCGCCGCCCCACCGACCGCACCTTTGTGGCGGTCGGCGCGGCGTCCGGGCTCGGCTCGGCGCTGCTCGGCTCGGTGGGCCCGCTGACCGCCCCGTTCTTCCTGGCCTACGGCTTGACCCGGGCCGCGTACGTGGGCACCGAGGCGGCCGCCGCGCTCACCCTGCACCTGTCAAAGACCGTCGGGTACGCCGCCGGCGGCCTGCTCACCCGGGACGTGGTGCTGCTCGGGGCGGCGCTGACCCCGGCGACGCTGGCCGGGGCCTGGGTGGGCCGCCGGATCGTCGGCCGGATCACCGACCGGGTGTTCGTCCTCCTCGTCGAGGTCGGGCTGGTCGCCGCGGCGGGGCTCCTCCTCGCCGGACGATGACCTCGGGTCCTCGGCGGCGGGGGCTCAGCGAAGTTTCGGGTCGAGGGCTTCGCGGACCGCCTCGCCGAGCATCACGAAGCTGAGCACGGCGGTGACGAGGAACGCGGCGGGGAAGAACAGCAGGAAGGGCGACACCCGGAGGTAGTTCTGCGCCTCGCTGA
>JBARAE010000726.1:0-3902 GCA_049791715.1 Micromonospora sp. | reverse complement strand
TCCAGCCGTTCTTGTGGGCCCACTTGCTGACCTCGGCGAGTAGCCGCCGGTCGTCGGTTCCGATAGTCTCTGCCACTGTCATCGACCTCTTCCTTTCGCATGGTTGGGTCTGTGGCTTCCGCGGGTCACCGGGCAGTGGTGGCCCGCGGGTCTTTCTGCCGGGGTGGGCGCCCGGGCCTCCTTGCCAGCGGACGCCCGCCCCGGGGTCTCAGTGCGGTTCGGGGAACTGCTCGGGCGAGGCGCCACCCGGCTTGAAGCGCAGAAGGCCGATCGTCCGTCCGTCCCGGTAGGCGTTCCACGCCTTGATGACGTAGGCGGTCACCACGGGTTCGGTGAGGCGGGACTTCGCGCTCTGCCCCTCGATGACGGCCCGGCGGAGGACGTGGATCGGGTGGGCAGCCGGCAGGTTGACGCCGTCAGCGAGCCGCTCGAAGAAGAAGTTGCAGTCGTCGGCGTCGATGGCATTGAAGAGCCAGTGGCAAAGGCCGAGGATTGACCCAGCGATCGGCACCGCGTTCTTGACGCTGGACGCCGCGGTAGCACTGACTCGCATCTCCGGGTGCTGCTCCAGGACGTCGAGCAACTGCGAGGTGGTCGGGGCGTAGTTGCCGGTGGACCCGCGCAGGCCGGCGTTCCAGTACCAGGCGCGCCGGACGATGGCCCCGAGCAGGTTGTAGTTCTGCTCCCCGCGCAGGTGCAGGATGTCGCTGAACTTGCGCTTCGCGCCGCCGTCGACCGCCTCCTGCGCCTCGGGTGGCAGGTTCCCGACGACGAGCATCTTGACCGTCATGCCGGACTCGACGATCGCCGCAAGGCGGTGCTGGCCGTCCAGCAGGGTGCCGTCATGCGAGCGCTTGATGCCCTCGCCGGTCTCGCGCCACTTGCCAGCCGCCATGTCCGCGGCGTATGCGGCGACGACCCTGCGGCGCATGTTCCTGTTGTGGGTGTTGTGCTGGCCCAGCAACTCGGATGCGAACTCCGGCGTGATCTCGACGATCTCGTACGTCGGTTCACCGACGATCGGCTTGGCCTTTGGCCGGTTGATGGTTGACACTGGTCAGGACTCCTTGGCTGTGGGAGGAAGACGGTCGATCACCGTTGCGAGGAGATCGACCGCGCGCAGCAGGTCGCTTCGGGACATCCGTGCGACCTGCTCGGCGTTTCGGGGGAATCTGTCGTCGCCAGCGAGGCGGTCGAGCCGTTCGGCGATCTTCGCGAGGTCCAGCGCGGCTTTCTGGAACGCGTCCGGCAGGGGCTTGCGGGCCGGCGGCTTCCGCTCGGCCGGGGCGAGTGCGGGCTCGTCGGCCAGGCGGCGTGCCACGGTCTCCTCGACGTGCTTCGCGGTGACCTTCGGCGTGCCGTCAGGAGCGACCGGCGCGGTCTGCACCGCCTCCGCCCACGTCTCGCGGATCTCCTCCTCGGCCGCCGCCTTGTCTTCGGGCTCGGCCATCGGGTGCGGGAGAAGCTTCGCCAGCGGCCGAGCCTGGCGCTCATTCGCTGGTGCCACGGGGGTCTCCGCCGTGGCGGAGGAGATCAACTCGTGAATGTGCGCGCCGTCGATCAGCTCGTACGTCCGAGTGCCGCTGAGGTTCCAGCGTTCGCGGGTGTACTCCTCGAACGTCTGGTGGGTCGCTCGGTACAGCCGGTTGTCTCGGATCGTGATGAGCGCCTGGCCGACCTCGACGAACGTAATCAGCCCGTGCGAGATGGTCTCCTCGCAGTCGGTGAGGCAGTCCGCCTCGGCGACCGTCAGGGTGGCGAGGTCGGTCATGCCGCCAGCCCCTTCCGCTGCGTCTGCTTGCGCTGCCAGATGGCGAACGCGATCTCGCCGAGCGCCTGGCTGATCGCCGCCTCGGCGGCGCGGCCGGCGTCGGTGTTCGGGTCCAGCGCCTCGACCGGGCGCTTGGGTCCGGGCGGCGGTGTCGGCGTGTGCGGGCCGGCGGGTGGGTGCGTCACGACGGCCTCCGTTCGCAGAGCACTTCGACGCTCGTTTCCAGGTCGGCGGCCATCCGCAGGGCCAGGGCAAGTCCGAGGCCCCTCGTCCCGTTCCTGAGCTTCGACATGTGCACGCGCCCAATGCCGTGCCGCTCCGCCTGCTCGTAGACCTTGGTGAGGCCCTTCTTGGCGGCCAGCGCGTCGTACACCTCGACCCGGAGGAAAATCCCCCCGTTGGTCTTTGGCGACTCGGCGTTGCCTTTTGGCATCGGTTCCATGTCGGCCACGGTAGACCGTTGCCTTAAGGCGACGCAAGTGCCTAACGCAAATTGCAAAGAAATTCGGGTCTAGCCCCTGTCGTCCGCGTGCCCTATCGTTGCCTGTAGGCAACACGTACCAGGGGGTCCGGGCGATGGGACAGAGACGTAACGCAGCAGGTCTGACGCTTCTAAAGCGGAGACAGCAGCGGTCGGCGGGCGTAGCCAAAGAGCAACGCCCGTTGAACTACCGCTGCCGCTGGTCGACCGCTTACCGTTCGGGCATGAGCGACGCCCGAAGTAGTCGGGAGGACTGGCCCACCTACCTCCGCCGCATGACCAGTCGGCCGGGGTGGAGCGTCGCCCGTCTCGCCCGCGAGGCCGGCGTCAACCGGGCCACGATCTTCGGCTGGATCAAGGGCGAGGGCGTGACCGTCGCCAGCGTCAAGCTCATCGCACGCGCCCTCGGCGACGACGAGGCGCACGCCCTCGCGGCGGCCGGCGGCGCCACCACCCACGGCGAGCAGCTCGACCCCGACCTGCGCTTCATCGCGCGCCGCCTCGCCGACCCCGACGTCAGCGAGGCGGAGAAGACCATCATCCGGGCCACCCTGCGGCACCTCGCCCAGATCGCCGAGCAGTCCGAGCGGCGCAACGGCGGCGGCAACCGCGCCGCGAGCTGATGTCTCGCCCAGTGGACGTCACGCTCGCTGGGTCGATGGGTTGTGCTTTCCTACAGGGCATGCATCCGGAAACCCTCGAACGCTTCTGGGCCAAGGTCAACAAGAACGGGTCCCTGCCAGAGAAGAAGCACCATCTCGGCCCGTGTTGGCTCTGGACCGGATCCCGCATCAGCAGCGGCTACGGCAACTTCGCCTACACCTACGACGGACATCGCCGGTGGGTGCTCGCCCACCGGCTCGTGCTTGAGATGGCCGGCGTGACCCTCACACCTGAGGTGCAGGTCGACCACCTCTGCTACGTCCGCAACTGCGTACGCCCCGACCACCTTGAGCCGGTCAGCCAAGCGGAAAACGTCCGCCGGGAGGTGGCCAACGGACGTAAGCCACCCCGCCGAAAGCCCGCCTGCCGCAACGGCCACGACTTCACGCCGGAGAACACCCGTGTCGACCGGGACGGCTGGCGGACGTGCCTGACCTGCAAGCAGGAGGCCGGCCTTCGCTACCGCACTCGGCTCGGGCCCGCCCGTGCGGCACGGCGCCGCGAACTCCGCCGGCAGGGGCGGAATGCGTGAGTCCGCGACGCGCGCTCAGGCCCGTACCGGACGCCCAGTCGAGGGTGGCCCTGTACGTGCGCGTGAGCGCGTTGATGGGGCGCTCAGGAGATAATTTCCACTCCCCCGAGGTGCAGACCACGGCCATGCGCCGCGTCACCACAGGGATGCACGAGGTTGCCGTCGTCGAGGACATCGACCGCACCGGCCGGCACTTCTCCCGCGAGGGCATCGAACGCATCCGGCGGTTGGCCCTGGCCCGGCAGATCGACGCCCTGGCCGTCTACGACGTGTCCCGGCTCGGCCGCAACGTCAAGGAGTCGCTGACCTTCCTGGCATGGCTGGCCGAGCAGGGCGTGACGATCCTGTCCGCCAGCGAGCAGGTCGACACGTCCACCCCGGCGGGCCGGCTGATGCTGACGAACATGCTCGCCATCGCCGAGTACCGCTCCGATGAGATCGGCCGCGGCTGGTCC
>JBARAE010000725.1:0-2407 GCA_049791715.1 Micromonospora sp. | reverse complement strand
GCGCAGAGCGTAACGCGCGGGCCGGGCAGCGGACCCGGCGGCGCACCGACGCCACTGGCCCACGGGGCGGCACGGATGGTGTTGACTTGTCCAGTGGCAACCGGCAGAACGACACAGCGCACCGGAGCACCGGGGCATTCCCGGCGAAACGTGCTGCGCGCCGGAGCGCTGGCGGCGCTCGGCGGCGCGGCCCTGCCGCTGACGGGCTGTGATCTTTTCGACCCCGAGGACAAGAAGACATCGGCCCCCGACCCGCTGGAGCCGCTGGCCGCCGAGGCGGCCGAGCTGGCCGGTCGGCACCGGGCCGCCATCGCCGCCGACCCCGGCCTGACCGACCGGCTCACCCCCATCGCCGACGCGCACCAGGCGCACGCCGACGAGCTGCGCCGGGTGATCGGCCGCCAGGCACCCTCCGCCACCCCGGCCGGCACCCCCACCGCCCCCGCCACCGACCCCGACGGACTACTGGCCGCGCTCCGGGAGGCCGAACAGCAGGGCCGGGAGAACGCGGCGAAGGCGTGCGCGGCTGCGCCGGCCGAGCGGGCCGCGCTGCTCGGCTCGATCGCCGCCGCCCGGGCGACCCACGTGGAGGCGCTGAAGTGATGCCCCGTACCGCTCCCAACAGCCCCGCCGAGGCCCTCGCCGGGGCACTCGCCGCGGAGTACGCCGCGATCTGGGCCTACGGGCCCATCGGAGTACGCCTCACCGATGCCGCCCGCACCGCCGCCCGTGCCGCCGAGGCCGCCCACCGGGCCCGTCGGGACGCGCTGATCCTCCAGCTCAGCACCGGCGGCGGTCAGGTCCCCGCCGACAAGGCCGGCTACGCGCTGCCGTACCCGGTGACCGACCGGGCGAGCGCGCTCAAGCTGGCGGTCGAGATCGAGGAGCGGACGGCCGGTTTCTGGCGGGCGGCGCTGCCGCACACCACCGGCGCCGACCGCAACCGGGCCCTCGCCGCGCTGACCGACTGCGCGCTGCGGGCCACCCGGTGGCGGCGGACCGCCGGGGTGACCCCGCTCACCGTGCCCTTCCCCGGCCGGCCCGTCTGAGCCATGCCCAGGCATGCCGCAGCCGGCGGCCCCGAGGGGCCGACGAGGGGTGCCGTCGCGGCCCGGGAGGCGGCAGACTGAGCGGGTGTCCGCCTTGGGAAGCCTGACCCGCCGACTCGGTCACCACACGTGGTTCGGCGCCACGATGCGCCTGCTCGTCCCCGCCGACCGGGTCGTCGGCCGGCTCACCCGCGGCCGGGTGGTCGCGCTCGGGCTGGTTCCGTCCCTGGTCATCACCACCACCGGTCGCCGCTCCGGCAAGCCGCGCAGCAACCCCCTGCTGTACGTGCCGGACGGCGACGCGTACGTGGTGATCGGGTCGAACTGGGGGCAGCAGCACCAGCCCGGCTGGGCGATGAACCTGCTGGCCCAGCCGGCCGCCGAGGTGGACGTGAAGGGCCGCCGGATCCCGGTACGCGCCGAGGTGGCCAGCGGCGCCGAACGGGAGCGGCTCTGGCGGTTGCTGGTCACCGAATGGCCCGCGTACCGGACGTACGTCGAGCGGGCCGGCGGCCGCGAGATCCGCATCTTCCGGCTCGTCCCGGTCGGCGACCGGCCCCCCGCGAGCGACCGGTCCTGAGCCGGGCGCGGCACGCGGGTGCGGGACGCGGTCGTGGTTAGGGTGGAGCGCGGAGGTGGGCCGTGGACGGGAGCCGCGCCGAGCTGGAGACCGATCCGCACCTGGACGATCCACGATGGCGGGTCGCCGAGCGGGTCGCCGCGGTGGCGCTGCGACGGTTCGCGGCGGACATCCTCGCCGTCGCGGTGCACGGCCCGCTGGCCCACGGTGACGACGACGGCGGCGGGAACGCCGAGGTCGGGCTGCTGCTGGCCACCTACCGGGCGGGCGTCGGCCCGGTGCCGGCCACCCGCCGGGTGGACGGCGTGCTGGTCGACCTGACCGTCGCCGGGGCGGACGACTACCTGCGGCAGGCGCGGACCCTCACCCCGCTCTGGCCGCTGACCGCCGACCGGTACGTGACCACCCGAGCCCTGCACGACCCGACCGGCTGGCTGCGGACGCTGCGCGACGAGCACCTGGCCCGGCTGGCCCGCGCCCGGCCCGCCGAGTTCAGCACCGCCGCCCGGCAGGCGTGGTACCGGGGCAGCGCCGCGCACTCGCGCGCCGCCCGCCTCGCCGAGTGGTACGAGACCGACCAGGCGCTGCTGATGCTCGGCGAGGCGCGGCTGGCGGCGGCCACCGTCAACGGCCTGCTCACCCGCACCTACTTCCGCGATCCGGGGGACGCGGTCCGGCGTACCGGGCTGGCCGGCGCGGACATGACCGAGGTCGGCGCGGTGCTCACCCGCCAGGCCGAGGAGCTGGCCGCCCGCGGCCGCCCGGTCGACGGCACGGT
>JBARAE010000724.1:0-2464 GCA_049791715.1 Micromonospora sp. | reverse complement strand
GCTCTGCGCAGCCACCGGGCGCGATCGCCCCGGTGGCGTGCCGGCATGGCGGGCCGACCGGCCCGGCTCGATCAGGAGAAAGGGTGCCAGATGACGCAGCGTGGCCGTGCCACCAGGCCGACGGGTCGACCCCGGCGGACCGACGGCCCCCGTGGCGGGGACCGGGTCGGCGCTCCGCGCGGTGACCTCGGCGCCCGGCGCGCACGCCTGCGCGAGGTGATCGAGCCGGTGGTGACCGAGGCCGGGTACGACCTGGAGGACCTGTCCGTCTCCCGGGCCGGCCGGCGGCACGTCGTACGCGTGATCGTGGACGCCGACGGCGGGATCAACCTGGACGCCGTCGCGGACGTCTCCCGGGCGGTCTCCGCCGCGCTGGACGCGGCGGAGGAGTCCGGCGGCGACATTGTCGCGGGGGAGTACCAGCTGGAGGTCAGCTCGCCGGGCGTCGACCGCCCGCTGACCCTGCCCCGGCACTGGCGGCGCAACGTCGGCCGGCTGGTCAAGGTCACCGTGCGGGGCGCGGCGGGCCTGCCCGAGCAGCGGGCGGCCGGGGACCGGCAGCTCACCGGGCGGGTGGTCGCCGCCGACGACGAGCGCGTGACGCTGGAGACCGACGCCGGCCGCGCGGAACACACCTACGCCGAACTCGGACCCGGCCGGGTCCAGGTCGAGTTCAGCCGCCTCGACGAGGTGGCGGACGACGACGAGTTCGAGGACGACACTGACGACATCGACGACGAAGATGTGGAGGACGAGGAGAGGTGAACATCGACCTCGCGGCGCTGCGCGCACTCGAGCGCGAGCGGGAGATCCCGTTCGACACGATCCTCGCGGCGATCGAGACCGCGCTGCTGACCGCCTACCGGCACACCGAGGGTGCCGAGCCGCACGCCCGGGTGGAGATCGACCGTAAGACCGGGGCGGCCTCGGTCTACGCCCAGGAGCTGGACTCGGAAGGCACCGTGGTGCGGGAGTGGGACGACACCCCGCACGACTTCGGCCGGATCGCCGCGATGACCGCTAAGCAGGTCATCCTGCAGCGGCTGCGGGAGGCCACCGACGAGGTGCACTTCGGCGAGTACGTCGGCCGCGACGGTGACCTGGTCACCGGCGTGGTCCAGGCGCACGAGGCGCGGGCCGAGAAGGGCATCGTCAGCGTCGACCTGGGCAAGCTGGAGGGCGTCCTGCCCCAGTCCGAGCAGGTCCCCGGCGAGCGGTACGCGCACGGCGAGCGGATCCGCTGCGTCGTGGTGCACGTGGCGAAGGGAATGCGTGGTCCGCAGATCACGTTGTCCCGTTCGCACCCTGCGCTGGTGAAGAAGCTCTTCGCCCTCGAGGTGCCGGAGATCGCCGACGGCACGGTCGAGATCGGGGCGATCGCCCGTGAGGCGGGTCACCGTACGAAGATCGCGGTGCGCTCCACCACCCCGGGCGTGAACGCCAAGGGCGCCTGCATCGGCCCGATGGGCCAGCGGGTCCGCGCGGTGATGAGTGAGCTGCACGGCGAGAAGATCGACATCATCGACTGGTCGGACGACCCGGCGACCTTCGTCGGCAACGCGTTGTCGCCGGCCAAGGCGCTGCGGGTCGAGGTGGTCGACCTGGCCAGCCGGACCGCGCGGGTGACCGTGCCGGATTACCAGCTCTCGCTGGCGATCGGCCGGGAAGGCCAGAATGCCCGGCTTGCTGCCCGACTGACCGGTTGGCGAATCGACATCCGGTCGGATGCGGAGCAGACCGGCACGGCGGGCCGGAGCGGAGCTGATCACGTCCCGGAGCCGGGCGGCGCGATCTCGAGCAGCTAGGGGTAGACTTTCTCAGTGGTACGACGCGCGCAACCGGAGCGCACCTGTGTGGGTTGCCGGAGGCGGGCGCCGGCCAGCGAACTGCTGCGGATCGTCGCGGTCGGCGACGAGGCTGGTCATTACAGCCTCCGGCCCGATCCGGCCCGCAGGCTGCCGGGTCGGGGAGCACACATGCACCCTGATCCGGCCTGCTTCGCGCAGGCGATGCGGCGCCGCGCCTTCGGGCGGGCACTGCGCATCACCGGGGTCATCGATCATGGTGAGCTTGCCGAGCACATTGACGCGCCAACCTCTACGTCCGGTCAGCCCGACCGGACGAGGGATCGCTAGCAAGGTAGGACGACCAACATGAGCACACGATGAAGTCCCTGAAATGACCAGGCTTCAAGTGCACGAGTGAGGTCGCTGCGGGTGCTGCCCGCACGACCTCGGAGTGAGGAGTGCAGTGGCAGGTAAGGCCCGCGTACACGAGCTTGCAAAGGAGCTCGGGGTCGAAAGCAAGACCGTTCTCGCCAAGCTGAAGGAAATGGGCGAGTTCGTCAAGTCCGCGTCCAGCACCGTCGAGGCGCCCGTCGCCCGACGGCTGCGCGGCGCGTTCGTGGCTTCCGCCGGTTCCCCGGCGGCGGCCGCTCCGTCGGCGTCCGCGCCGGCTCCGGCGC
>JBARAE010000723.1:0-2831 GCA_049791715.1 Micromonospora sp. | reverse complement strand
TGCCGACGCCGGCCGCGACCGGCGGCCCGTCGGCCGAGGCGGGCTCGTCGCGGGAGGCGTAGCTGAAGCCGGCGCCGCCGACCAGCAGTGCGGCGACCAGCGCGCCACCGGCGAGGGCGGTACGCCTGCGCCCCTGCCGGAACACCGACCGGCGCACCCCGGCCGCCTCGCCGAGCGTGGTACTCGCCAGGCTGGTGGCGCCGCCGGAGCCGTCGGGGAACGGGAAGAGGGCGGCGAGCAGGGCGGCGCGGCGGGCCAGCTCGCGCACCCCCCGCTCCTCCCAGTCGTCGCCGTACCCGCCGGCGGCGACCTCCTCCAGCACGGCGATGAAGACCTGCGCGGGCTGGGGCCGGTCCGCCGGCTGCTTGGCCATGCCCTGCCGCAGCAGGTCATGCACCGGCACCGGCGCGGGATCGGTCGGGATGGGTGCGGTGGCGTGCTGCTGGCGCAGGGTCAGCAGGTCGCGGCCCTGGTACGGGGGGCGCCCGGTGAGGCACTCGAAGAAGGTGGCGGTGGCGGCGTAGATGTCGCACGCCGGGCTGGCCGGCGCGCCGGTCCACTGCTCGGGAGCCATGTAGCGAGGGGTGCCGGAGACGGTGGTGTCGGACCCCTGGCCGATCGGCACGGCGATGCCGAAGTCCGCCAGCTTGCTCAGGCCTGCGCCGGTGACCAGCACGTTCTCCGGCTTGTAGTCACGGTGCACGACACCCCGCTGGTGCGCGGCGGCGAGCCCGGCGAGCGATCCCTTGAGGACGCAGAGCGCCGCCTCGGGAGTCGTCGGAGCGTGCGCGCGCAGCATCTGGCGCAGCGACACCCCGTTGACCAGTTCCATGACGATGGCCGCGCCGTCCGGCGACTCGACGTACTCGTAGAGGCGGGAGACGTGCGGGTCGTCGACCTCCCCGAGCAGCCGGGCCTCGTCGCGGAAGGCGGTGCGGAACGACGGGTCCTCGCCGACGCTCTTGATCAGGTACTTGATGGCGACCGGGGTGCCGGTCTCGTCGTGGGTGGCGAGCATGACGCTGCCCGACGCTCCCGCGCCGAGTCGACGTACCGGCGTGTAGCCGGACAGCTGCCAGACGGTGGCGCTCATGCGACGGTCTCCACGGCGATCCAGGGGCGGCCGTCGGTCACCGCCACGCTGATCATTCTGGGCCGCCCCGGGCTGCTGTCCATCGGCGCAACGGGTGCTTCCGCCGCCCGGACGGCGTTCCTGAGCGAGGCATGGCGCAGCAGCGGGCCGGGCGCCGGGGTAGGGCCGTGGTCGGTTACGGACACGCCGCCACTGATAGCAGGTGCCGGCAAACCCGCCGGTCACCGTCCTGGCCGGGGTCAGATCGCGGTCGCCTTGACCACCTTCCAGTCGCCGTCGACCGGCACCATGGTGAGGACGACACGGTTCTGATCCACCTTCTCCCCCGCCGTGCTGACGTTCCGGCGGTACTGGTTGAGGTAGACCAGCAGTTCGACCCGGTCGGCGTGGGCGGTGACCACCCCGGTGGCGGAGACCTCGGCGAGCACCACCGCCTGCTGCTTCGTGGCGGTGGGCTTGAGCGTGGCGGTGGTCCGGGCGTACTCATCGGCGAAGGCGCCGGTGGCGAACGTCCGTCCATTGGTGACGCTGTCGTCGAAGGTGCGGTAGTCGTACGAGAAGAGGGCCTTGGCGGCGGCCGGCGCGGTGGCCAGCGCCTGGCGTACGGCCCGGTCGCGCTGGGCGGCGCGGTGGTCGCCGTACCAGCCGGCCGCGGCGACCGCGGCGGCGACCACGATCAGGACGACGAGCGCGGGCAGCGGCGGGATCCGGCCCGGGCGTCGGGAGATGCGCATCGGTTTCCTCCTCTGGTCAGCCGACGAATTGGAGCTTGGCCACGAGCCAGTCGCCAGTGTCCTGGTCGCGGACCATGTCCACCTGGATCCGGTAGTGCGACGGGCGTCCGTCGGGTGCCTTGACGTTCGTGACGGTGGCGTCGACCGCGACCAGCACGACGGCCCGCCGGCGGTCCCCGGAGACCAGTCCGGCCCGCAGCACCGTTCCGTGCGACTGGACCTTGTTCTCCACCACCGCCGTGCGCACCTGCGCCTGACCCCGGGTGAACTCCTCCTTGAAGTCGCCGGTCGCCCCGGCCGCGATCCGTTGCAGGTCCCGGTCGACGTTGGCCGCGCTGACCGAGACGAAGTTGACGCTGGCCTGCTTGGCGGCCGCGAGGGCGGCCTGCCGGGCGTCCTCGGTGGCCCGGTCGACGTACCAGCGGTGCCCGTACACCCCGGCGGCGGCCAGGGCGGCGGCGAGCATGACCACGAGCAGGCCGGCCAGCGCCCGCCCTCGGCCCGGCGTACCGCTGCTCGCGTCCCCGGCCTCGCCGGCCGGGTCCGCGTCCCCGTCGACCGCCTCGGCGGTGGCCAAATCGTGTTCGGGTGGATCCTCGACCTCCGCCGGCTCGCTGATCACGGTTAGGTCGGCGGCCTCCGGCCGGTCCTCGACCGGCTCCCGGTCGAGGCGCTCCAGCACCTCCTCGATCGGCGCGGCGGGCGAGGGAACGGGACGGGTGACGAGTCGACGTCGCGTGGCGCCAGGCGTGCCGGGCTTCGCTCCCTTGATGACTTTCAACGTGGTGTTCCTGCGGCTCTGCACCGCCACCTCCTCCGGTACGCCGGTCACGGGGTCACCCCGGCGAGCAGCAACTGCTTCCAGGACTGGTCACCGGCGGTCCGGTACTGGCCACCGGTGCCGCCGAACTGCAGGGGCCGACCGTCCGCGCCGAGCACCAGGCCGGTCGCGGGGTCGTACCCGGGGGAACTCTCGTCGGGCGGTGCGGAAGCGGGTTCGCGAC
>JBARAE010000722.1:0-3258 GCA_049791715.1 Micromonospora sp. | reverse complement strand
GTCGTTGACCAGCACGAAGCTCTCACCCGCGTCCAGCGAGTGGTACGTGCCGAAGATGAGGTCATGGCGGCGCGCGGGCGCCTCCTGGCGGACGTCGAGCTGGCGGTCCTCGCTCATGGCTGCCTCCCTGAGATCGTGGCTACCCACACGTTTATACGAGTGCCTTTGTCACAAAGCTAGACCCCCTCGGCGGCGCCCCCACCGCGAGGGTGCTGCTCGCGGATGTGCTGATGCAGGCTCGATGAGCGGTGGACCCGTGAATCCCGATCGGACCGGGACCTTCGGCCCGGGCCGAAGGACGTATGAGGGTTTTCACACCGCATCGCTTGTTTCTACGAGACGGCATCGTCCTTTACGGTCTCCGTGCTGGAACGGGTCGCTTTCCAGGCGCGGGCCGGTCGCGACCCTCGCACCTCCGAGGAGATCGCATGGTCATGTCGAAAGCCCCCGCCGATGCCGTACCCGACCCGGCGAGGCCCCCGATCGGCACTGCCGAGCGCAAGCGGGCCCGCATGATCGGGAAGGGATGGGTGCAGGCCGCGATCCTCGTCACGCTGGCCGGCTTCCTCGTCCTCGGGTTCCTGGCCATGCGCACCTACCAGGCGCAGCCGCCGATCCCCGACAGGGTGACCACCTCGGACGGTCAGATCCTCTTCACCGCTGAGGACGTCCAGCAGGGCCAGGAGGCGTTCCTCCGCAACGGCCTCATGCAGTACGGCTCGATCTTCGGCCACGGGGCGTACCTGGGCCCGGACTTCACCGCCGACTACCTGCACCGCGCCGCCACCTCGGTGCAGGACCAGTACGGCGGCGAGGAGGTCGGCCACGCCCGCACCGTCGAGGACTTCAAGACCAACCGGTACGACGAGAAGACCGGCACCCTCGTCTGGAGCCCCGCCCAGGGCAAGGCGTTCACCGAACTGACCGCCCACTACGCCGACACGCTGAGCCGACCCGAGGGGAAGAACGGGCTGCGCCCCAACGCGATCACCAACCCCGAGGAGATCCACGACCTGACGGCGTACTTCGGGTGGACGGCGTGGGCGGCCGCCACGGACCGGCCGGACAAGACCTACTCGTACACCAACAACTGGCCGTCCGAGCCGCTGGTCGACAACCAGCCCACCGGGCACACGGTGACCTGGAGCGTACTGTCGCTGATCTTCCTGCTCGTCGGAGCCGGCGCCCTGTTCGCGGCGTTCGGCCGGTGGAACTTCCTCGGCTGGCACAACCGCGACCACCGGGAGCTGCGCTTCCACGCCCCCCGCGATGTGCGGCTGACCCCGGCCCAGCGCGCCACCGCCTGGTTCTTCTTCATCATGGCCGGGCTCTTCCTGGTGCAGACCCTCGTCGGCGCGGCCACTCAGCACTACCGGGCCGACCTGGGCAGCTTCTTCGGCATCCCGCTCGACGAGTGGCTGCCCTACAACCTGACCCGCACGTGGCACGTGCAGCTCTCGATCTTCTGGGTGGTTACCTCCTTCCTCGCCATCGGCATCTTCCTGGCCCCGCTGATCGCGCGCGGCTGGGAGCCGAAGCGGCAGGCGCTGCTCACCCGGCTCCTGCTCGGCGCGCTCGTGGTGGTCGTCGTCGGCAGCCTGCTCGGCGAGATGGCCGGCATGCGCGGCTGGCTCGGTCCGCTGTGGAGCTGGTTCGGCAACCAGGGCTGGGAGTACCTCGACCTCGGCCGGGTCTGGCAGGTGCTGCTCACCGCCGGCATGGGCATCTGGGCGTTCATCCTGTTCCGCGGCCTGCGGCGCCGGCTGCGCGCCGAGCACGTCGCGAACATGCCGTGGCTGTTCTTCCTCGCCGCGCTCGCCCTGCCCGCGTTCTACGCGGTGGGCCTGCTCGCCAGCCCGGACAGCCACTTCACCGCCGCGGACTTCTGGCGCTTCATCGTGGTGCACCTCTGGGTCGAGGACTTCCTCGAGCTGTTCACCACCGCCACCGTCGCCTACCTGTTCGTGCTGCTCGGCGTCGTACGGGAGCGGGTCGCCCTCGCGGTGATCTTCCTCGACATCGTCCTCTACAGCGCCGGCGGTGTCGTCGGCACCATGCACCACCTGTACTTCTCCGGCGAGCCGGCCGAGCACCTGGCGCTCGGCGCGACGTTCTCCGCGCTGGAGGTCGTACCGCTGCTCTTCCTGACCGTCGAGGCGTGGAGCTTCCTGCAGCTGGGCGCCCGCCGGCAGAGCGCGTCGAGCACCCCGTTCCCGCACCGCTGGGCCGTGATGTTCCTCGCCGCTGTCGGCTTCTGGAACTTCCTCGGCGCCGGGGTCTTCGGCTTCCTGATCAACCTGCCGATCGTCTCCTACTACGAGATCGGCACCGGTCTGACCGCCAACCACGCCCACGCCGCGATGATGGGCGTCTACGGCATGCTCGCGGTCGGGTTCGCCATGTTCGCCCTGCGCTACCTGATCCCCGAGGAGCGCTGGTCGGACCGGCTGGCCTCGATCTCGTTCTGGTCGCTCAACCTCGGCCTGGCGTGGATGTCGTTCGCCACGCTGCTGCCCGCCGGGGCGTTGCAGCTCTACAAGGTCGTCGACGCCGGCTACGCCGACGGCCGCAGCCTCGGCTACCTGCAGGGCGACACGAACATGTTCCTGGAGTGGCTGCGCCTGCCCGGCGACCTCGTCTTCATCATCGGCGGCGTGCTGCCGGTGCTCTGGATGGCCTACCTGGGCATCCGTTACCGCAGCAAGCAGACCCGCTCGCCCGAGGCGCCGGCCGAGACGCTGCTCTTCACCGAGATCGTCCCGGACGGCTCGGACGACCCGGACGCCGACGCGGCCGACCCGGATGCCGACGCGGCCGACCCGGATGCCGACGCGGCCGACCTGGTCGTCGGCGTGGCCGATCGCATCGCCGGTGGACCCGGCGCGTCGGGGGCGACGAGATGAGTGGCGAGGCGGCCTTCGCCGCCGGGTACGTGCTGGTGCTGCTCACCGTGGTGGTCGCGCTCGAGATCTGGGGGCGGCAGAACACCAGCGCCTGGGCGTCGCGGGTCTTCGCCGGCTACCGGCGGGCCGTACCGGACGCGCCACAGCCGGCCGACCCGGCCGACTGGCCGCACTCCGAGGTGCACCGCTTCCACGCGGTGATCGCCCTGTCGGTCGCGGCCATCGCGGTGGTCCTGGTCGCGGCAGCCCTCGTACGCAACCACGGGCCGATCGAGATCGCGGTGCTGGGCGCGGCGGCGCTCCCGCACGCGCTGCTGCTCGCCCGCCGGGCGCCGCGGCTGCTCCGGCGTCCGGC
>JBARAE010000721.1:0-3368 GCA_049791715.1 Micromonospora sp. | reverse complement strand
CGTGACTTCTGCATGACCCATTCGGCGGCATCGCAAGCCCCAGCCCGTCGTGCGCGGACTTCAGTGGACGCATCGCATCGGGCTACCAAAGTCCAGGCCCATCCAAGGCTATCCAGCCGCATCCACTCCCGAATCGAAGAGCACTCACACGGCAGCGCTTGCGGACAAGTTGCGGACAAGCGGCCCTTGGGCAAGCAAGAGGCGGTTCCCGGATCTCTCCGGAAACCGCCTCTGACCTGCACTTTTACTTTGTAGCGGGGGCAGGATTTGAACCTGCGACCTCTGGGTTATGAGCCCAGCGAGCTACCGAGCTGCTCCACCCCGCGTCGGTTCGTCCACCATATCGCACGGTGGACGGACCCGCAAAACCGGGTCAGCCGTTGGGCGACGCCGAGGCCGACGGCGCCGGGCTGCCACTCGGCGCCGGCGCGGACGACGTACCGACCGCCGTCTGCGCCTCCTGGAACGCGGTCATCGCGTCGTCCAACGCCTTCAACGCGCGGCCGTACCGCTCGAAGTCACCGGACGCCTGCGCGGCCTTCACCTCCGCGATGGCGCTCTGCACCTTGCCGGCCGCGTCGGCCAGCTCACCGGTGAGCGGGGGCGGGTTGGTCCCGGTGTTCGGCGGGGGGTTGTTCCCGCCGCTGGGGGGACCGCCCTGGCCTGACCGTTTACCCTGCTCGACGAGCTGTTTGATGCCGTCGCTGAGGTTGTTCGCCAGCACCACGTACGACCCGCCGTCGCCGTACGACAACAGCACCTTCTGCAGGAGCGGGTACGCGTCCTGGCTGCTGCTCTTCACGTACACCGGCTCGACGTAGAGCATCCCGTCGGCGAAGGGCAGCGAGAGCAGATTGCCGTACTGCACCTGAGCCTGGTTGGACGAGAGCAGGTTGAGCTGCGGCCGGATTTCGCCGTTGTTGGTCATCTGCTGGTGCACCTGCACCGGGCCGGAAATCCGGGTCTGGTCGGGCAGCTCCAGCACCTCCAGCTTCGGCTGCCCGTCGACGTACGAGCCGGACACCAGTGCGGCGAGGTTCTGCCGGCCGTTAGGGGTAACCGCGGAGGTGAGCTGGAAGCGCGGCCCGTCCTGGCCGGGGAACTGGGTGAACAGGTAGTACGGCGGCTGCTTCTGCCCGCTGTCCGGCGCGTCCGGCACGTTCGGGACCTGCCAGAAGTCCTGCCCGGAGTAGAAGTCGCCCGGGTCGGTGACGTGGAACTTGGTGAGCAGGTTGCGCTGCACCTTGAACAGGTCGGCCGGGTAGCGGAAGTGCTCGGCCAGCTCCGGCGGGATCGCCGACTTCGGCAGCACCAGGTCGCCGCCGAACGCCTTGTTCCACGCCTTCAACACCGGGTCGCTGTCGTCGAACTGGTACAGCCGGACGGTGCCGTCGTACGCGTCGACGGTGGCCTTGACCGAGTTGCGGATGTAGTTGATGTTCTCCCGGGCCAGCTGGAAGGTGCCCCGCCCGGTCAGCTCGTCGGTCGTCTCGGCCTGGAGGTTGACCCGCTCGGCGTAGGGGTAGGTGGCCGCCGTGGTGTAGCCGTCCACGATCCACTGCACGCGGCCGTTCACCACCGCCGGGTACGGGTCGCCGTCCAGCGTGAGGAACGGTGCGACCTTCTCCACCCGGTCGCGCGGGTTGCGCACGTAGAGCAGCTTCGAGTTGTCGTTGACCGCCTCGGAAAGGAGGAAGTTCGACTCCTGCTCCTTGATCGCGTAGAGCAGCCGGCGGGCGAACGAGTCGATCTTGACGCCGCCCTCGCCGCTGTAGGTGTAGTACTGCTCTCCCCCGGTCGAGGTCGGGCGGTCGAACTCGACGTTGCGGTCCCCGGTCTGCCCGACGATCGCGTAGTCGTCGGCCTCCATCCGCTCGCCGTAGTAGATCCGCGGCTGCTGGGCCGGGATCTGCTCGGTCTGCGAGGAGCACGCTTCCTGCGCCTTCTCGCCGAGGAAGCCGGAGACGAAGTACGGCTGGCCGCCGCAGACCACCTGGTTGGCCGGCGCGCCGACCAGCCCGTACCCGTGGGTGAAGACGGTGTGCCGGTTGATCCAGTTGTTCTGGGTCAGCTCGCCGTAGTTGATCTCCCGGACGCCGACCACGTAGTCCGAGGTCTTCCCGCCGACCGCGTACCGGTCGATGTCCAGCTTCGGCCCGAAGTCGTAGAAGCCGCGCACCTGCTGGAGCTGGGTGTACGTCTCGGAGACGAGCTGCGGGTCGAGCAGCCGGACGTTCGGCACCACCGAGGCGTCCGTGGCGAGGCTCGCCGGCGGGACGAGGTTGTTCGCCGCGTATCCGGTCGTCTTCGTCCCGCCCAGCCCGTACGCCGCCCGCGTCGCGTCGATGCTCCGCTGGATGAACGGCGCCTCCTTGTCCCGGGCGCTCGGCTTGACCTCGAAGGTCTGCACGGCCCACGGGTAGATGCCGCCGATCGCGACGGCGGAGACGCCGAGCAGGGCGAGCGCGATGCCGGGCCAGACCAGGTTCCGCATCACCGCGTTGGAGAAGACGATGATCGCGATCGCCACCACGACGGAGATGTAGGCCAGGATCTCCTTGGCCGGCAGCAGCGCGTTGATGTCGGCGTAGCCGGCGCCGTAGAGCTTGGCGCCCTCGTTGTACTCCAGCAGCATCGCGCGCCGGTCCAGCACGTACGCGAGCGCCTTCAGCAGGACGAAGACGGCGACAAGCGTGCTCAGGTGGGCCCGCGCCGCGTTCGTCATCCGGTCGCCCACGCCCTGCAGCCGGACCCCGCCGAAGATGTAGTGCATCGCGAGCGCGCCCAGCAGGGCGAGCACCACCGCGGTGAAGCCGACGCCGAGCAGGTAGCGCCAGAACGGCAGCTGGAAGACGTAGAACCCGACGTCGACGCCGAACTCCGGGTCCTTGACGCCGAAGGTGCCGCCGTTGCGGAAGAGCAGCCACTGGCCCCACCGGCTCTGCGCCGACAGCCCGGCGAAGAGGCCGATCACGGCCGAGACGAGGGCGATCCAGGTGCCGAGGCGGGGGCTCAGCATCATCCGGTAGCGCTCGAGGGTGGCCTGCTCGAGGGAGTGCGGGCGGAGCTGGGGCCGCAGCCGGTGGGCCAGCCAGAGGTTGGCACCGATGATCACGGCCATGGCGAGCCCGATCACCAGGAAGAGCAGCAGCCGGGTGGCGAGGACCCCGCTGAAGACCTGGGTGTACCGGACCTCGTCGAACCACAGCCAGTCGGTCCAGGCGTTGACCCCCCACCCGATCAGGGTGAAGAGCACGAACACCCCGATCAGGACCCCGATGGTGACGCGTCCGCGCCGGCTCATCCTCGGCAGGGGGCTGCTACGCATGACCACTGTTGGCTCCGCACGCTCGATGTGATCGGCTCCG
>JBARAE010000720.1:0-5768 GCA_049791715.1 Micromonospora sp. | reverse complement strand
CTGCCTACCGCCGGGTGACCGTGGGCGTAAGCCCTCGGTCACCCAGCTCAGGATGTGGTGAGCGAGCAGGGCCGCCTGGCGGGAGCGCGCGCGCCGGAGCGGCATACCGTCACCGCAAAACGGTCCGTCGGCACGCCGGACAGTCGACTGGCGAGCCGCTCCGACTCGGCAGGCCGCGTACGTCGATCAGCAGCCCGCCCGAGGCGATCAGTGCCACGGTCGACTGTGGCCCGACTGCGGGGATCTGCTCGTCGAGCAGCTTCCGGACGAACCCACCCTGTTGCACTCGGTCTCCTGGCCTCTTGGTTGATGTCTTGGCCTAGTGGTTCAGGCCCGGCTGCCCTGGGTCAGGGGGCGACCCGCGCGGGCCCACGCCGCCGTGCCCCCGGCGACCGACCGGGCGTCGATCCCGGCCCGTTCGAGCAACTCGGCGCCCACCTGGCTTCGGTTGCCGCTAGCGCAGATGACATACACCGTGCCGCGGCGGGGCAGGTCCCGGATGCTGGTAGGCAGGTGGCCCAGGGGGATGCACCGGGCGCCGGGGACGTGGCCGCCGACGTACTCGACGGGTTCCCGTACGTCGATCACCGTCGCCCCGTCGGCGTGGGCGGCGGAAAAGCTTGCCATGTCGACCTCTCGCATAGCTCTACTCCTTTGACCGGATACCCCCGGGGGTATGACGTGTTCGACCGTAGCGCGCCGATCCGCCCGCCGCCATGGCGTGCGGCGGGGCGGCGCCTGAAGGGGAAACATATACCCCGGGGAGTATGCTGCAAGGTCGTTGGCGGCAACCATGCAAGGGAGGCGTCCGTGGCCAGTGTGGCTTTGACGCAGGGCAACTTTGAGCAGATCGTGACAGCTGACGGGATCCTGCTCATTCGACTTCTGGGCTGCCTGGTGTGGCCAGTGCCGTAGTGTTGCTCCCGTCTTCGAGCGGGCCAGCGAGAAGCGCGCCGACACCGTGTTTGGCAAGATCAACACCGAGGCGGAGCCGGGCCTCGCGGCCGCCGCGCGGATCACGTCGATCCCGGCGCTGATGGCGTTCCGTGGCGGTGTGCTCGTCTTCTCGCAGCCTGGTGCCCTTCCTCCAGCGGCGCTGGAGCAGGTGATCCAGGCGGTGCGTGACCTCGACATGGATGAGGTGCGGGCCAGGGATTGACGCGCGGAGCTGACGACGGCTCCTGCGGGCCGAATCCGCCGGCGGTAATCGCCGCTGCCGGGAGTCGTGGATACCCGCTGGGGGTATGGTCTCGATTGGGGGGTGGCGAGATGAAGCTGCGACGCGAAATGACGAGCGACGCGCTTACTCCGCTTAAGCGAGCGCCTGGGCAGCTCAACGCGGTTGTCGAGATGATTGAGAGCGGTGAGGGCTCTCGGGGCGCGCTGACCCAGCTTGGTGCTGTGTCCAAGGCGATCGACCGGGCCGGCTACAAGATCATCGCGTCGGGGATGCGGCACCGCTCGGCCGCGCGTGACCGTGGCGAGCAGCCGGAGATGACCGAAGAGGAACTGGAGAAACGGTTCCTGGCCCTGTCGTGACCCGCTAGCGTCGCCTCAAGTGACTCCGGTGGCTGTTCGCGTACTCGGCCCGGCGGTGCAGCAGCACCAGGGCCATGGCGGGCAGCATCAGGATGTGACCCGCGGTCATCACCGCCGAATCGGGGAGCGCGCCGAGCCAGAACGGCACGAGCAGTACCGCGAACGATAGGAGCATTGCGGCGTTCATCTCCACGATGCCGGCCCACGGGTGGCGACGGTGGTACATCCAGAGTGTCATGCCCGTACCCATGCTGAGCATCATGACAACGACGCGCCCCTCAAGCCGATCCAGCAGGTCAGCGTGGCCGAGCAGGGCGAGGGCGAGTCGTGTGGCCATGCCGAGCACCGCCATCCCGATGAACATGGCCACCACCATTTCCAGGAAGTGCCAGGACAGCCGACGCCATGGGATACCTGGAGTGCTCGCTCTGGTGGTTGTCTCGTCTGCGGCGGTCACCGTCGCTGCTCCTTAGCACCCAAAATCATCTTTGCCTCCTCAGCTCGGGGTGGTGCTTCCCACGGTCGTCGTCGCCACGTCAGACCATGCAGCCTCCGCGCCACTGTGGCCGATGCGGACAACCGATGTGACGACGCCTGCGGCGGTGATCACGGCCAAGATGGCCACCACGACGGCTGCCAGCCACGGTGCGCGTGCGGGGCCGCCCGAACTGTCCGACCCACCCTCTGGCCCGGCCGGACGGGTCCGAGCCGTCTCCCGGCGGTGCAGCCAGCCGGTCGCCCCGGCTGCGAACACGAGCGCAATCACCCAGGGCAGCAGGCCCGTGCCGAGATCGCGGTGGCGGTCGATCAGTTCGCTCGCGGAGAGACGCCCGCGCAGGGCGTCGCCCGACCGTACGGTCACCGGTACCAGGACCAATGCCAGCGCGCTCAACGCGAGCGCGAGCGGAGCGGTTCGGGCGCGGAACGTGGGCCACACCCCAGCAAGTCCGACGACCAGCGCGGCGGCTGGCACGACGATCACCGTGGCGTGCACGACCAACGGGTGTATCGGCAGGTCGGCAATGGTGTCGAACATGAGGCTCCAACCCTTCTGGCCAGCAAGCGAGCAGCCACCTGGCCGCGGCGTGATCCCAGCAGTGGATGCGGCGCGAGCGGCGGACGGGTGGGCCGCCGGCCCGACTCTAGACGAACTGCGACATGAGTGTCTAGCTTCTGGAGTGGTCAAGGGCAGGCGTCACGCACGCCGCAGTGCAAACACACGCGTCCGGAGGCACGTTCTGACAGCACGAGACCGGCCTGCAGGCACGCGAGGCCGGTGAACGGTGGGAGGACCGATGGCACGAACCGGCAGGCGCCCGGCTGGCTCGGGCACGCGCGAGACCATTCTCGCCGCCGCGCGGGATGCTTTCGCCGCGCGCGGCTTCGGTGGGGTCACGATCCGGCAGATTGCTTCGACCGCCGCCGTGGATCCTGCGCTGGTGCACCACTACTTCGGCACCAAGAAGCAGCTTTTTCTCACCGTCCTGCGCAGCGCGGTCGATCCGGACCGGATCCTCGCACAATTGCTTGCTGGTGGTGTCGACACGGTGGGGGAGCGGATCGTTGCCGAATTCCTCCGACTGTGGGAGGGCGGCGCCGGCGCCAACGCCAGCGCGTTGTTGCGTACGGCGGCGACGGCCGACCGGATCGCACGGCTGGTCCGGGAAGTCATTTTTCCCGACGTGGTCGACGCGGTGATGAGCAGATGCGGGCTCGATCCGGGCGAGGCACCCCTACGGGCGGCGTTCGTCGCCTCGCAGCTGGCCGGCCTCGCGTTCACTCGCTACCTGGTCGAGCTGGAGCCGCTGGCTGCGGCACCGGCCGACATCGTGATCCGCACCGTCGGAGCGACCCTGCAGCGGTACCTGACCGGGGAGCTGCCGTCCCCGAACCGGTAGCCGCAGGGATGAGCGGCATCGGCGGCCGGGCTTGTCCCTGCCGGGAGCAGGACCTGCCCATTAGGAACACATGCCCCCCAAGCCCCCGCCAAAGTCCCACAGCGACGCGGAGCGTAAGCGGCCCGGTGCCGCGGCGTGGGCAGGAGGCGGGGCTGATCCGGTCCGACCTGCCCGCCGGAGTGGGTGGGGACTGCGGCGGCGTCGCTGCTCGTCGTCGGAGCCCGAACGTCGGCGGGTAGGCGCGGCGCCTGGGTGGGACCTTGTCTTCGGCGTTCTCACAAGCGGTATCGCAGCACGCCCCGGACCGCTGGGGTTCCGTCCCAGCCCGGCCCGTGGCGGTCGATGGGTGGGCTGGTGGTGAGGTCCCATTTCGTCCGTGCGCTCGAGTCCCAGGGAAAGTCTCCGAGCACTGCGTTTTGCCTCTCTGGCCGTGGGAAATGCGCTTGCGCCAGCAAGATCTCAGCTGCCAAGCCCGGACGCTGATCTCTCGCTTCGTCTGCGTTTGGCCAGGGTACGACCCTTGACGACGGATGTCGGGGCTGCGTCCACCACGCCGTGGCACCTGTTGTTGATACCTGGGAGGGTCGCGTTGTCGTTCGCACCGGAACACCGGACGCCCGTGGCTGTCAACCCCGACGGCGAGCCGTCCGGGGCGGAGGAGAGGGTGGGTGACGTCGACGTGCTGGTGGTCGGCGCGGGCCCCACCGGTCTGACAGCGGCTTGCGAGGCCATTCGGCACGGGCTGAGCGTTCGGATCGTCGACCGTAAGGCGCACCGCTCGACCTTCTCCAAGGCGCTCGTCGTTCATGCCCGCACGCTCGAGGTGTTCGAGACCATGGGGGTTGCCGAAGCCACCGTGGCTGAAGGGCAACCATTCGCCGCGTTGAACATCCATGCCGGTCGTCGTCCTCGCACGGTGCGCGTCAATCTGATGGAGCTGCCTTGGGGTGACACCGCCTATCCGTACTGGCTGTCCATCCCGCAGTACGCCACCGAGCGGATTCTCGAAGAGCACCTCAACCGGCTGGGCGGGGGGGTGGAGTGGCAGGTCTCGCTCGATGAACTCCATGAGGAAGGGGATCACGTCGAAGCGCGACTGAAGCGGGCCGACGACGGCGAGGACGTGGTGCGCTCGCGGTGGGTGGTCGGCTGTGACGGCGGCCGCAGCCGGGTGCGCGAGCAGGTCGGCCTCCACCTCGACCGGGCAGATGCCAAAGCCACATTCGTCCTGGCCGACGTCAAGACCACCGCAGACGTGATCGAAGACGAAGGTCATGTTTTTCTTGGTCCGGAGGGCCTGCCGGCGATGCCGCGCACGTGCACAGTCCGGTTGGAGGCCAGGGCCTGAACACCGGCGTCCAGGACGCCCACAACCTCCTCTGGAAACTCGGAGTCGCGCGACGCCGGGAAGTCCTCCGGACGGAGGAACTCCTCGACAGCTATGAGGCCGAACGGCGTCCGGTCGCCCAGGCGATGGTTCGGGGTACCGCGCGGGCGACCGGGGCAGTGACCGCCCGCAGCGGCCTCCTCCGAGCGCTGCTCGGCCCCGTCGCCCCCCGGATCCTCTCCCGTCCCGCCGTGCAGGCGCGGCTCGGACGGGCGGTCGGAATGCTCGAGATCGCCTATCCGGCGAGTCCGCTGGCTAATCCGGCCATCGCCTCGGCGCGCCCCGGTCGTCGCATGCCCAACCCTGAACTGCGCACCGGCGGACGGCTGTATCAAAAGCTGGACCCCGGCCACTACACGTGGGTCGTGCGGCAGCGGCACGGCGAGGCATTTCCCCATCCTTCCGCGCCTAAGTGGGGCGGTCTCCCGGTGGTGTTTCTTGGCGACGGGTCGCTCGTCGACGGCTCGGGGCCGCTGCCGCCGGTGGTCCTGGTCCGGCCCGACCGGTACGTCGCCGGGGCCGGTGACTCAGTCGAGTCGGTCCGGTCGCAACTCGCCGTTCACCCGAAACAGGTGTCCGTGCCCGGATGACCTGTTGGGGCCCGGCCGCAACGCGGTCGGGCCCCAACAGGGGTTGCGGGAGGGTCAGGCAGCCGACCCCGACCCCTTGGCGGCCTCCCGCGGTGCCCGAGGATCGGCTTCACCTTCCGTTTCTGCCACCTCCGCCGGCGACCCGGGGTGCGCGCCGGGGGCCCGCCGACGCTTCCGTCCCGGCAGCCACCAGGCGCTCCGGCCGAGGATGGCGAGCAGCGCCGGAGTCAGTACGAGCATGGCCACCAGCGCGTACATCGCGATGGCGGTCGCCAGCCCGAAGCCGAACAGGTTGACCGTGCGTTGGTCGTTGAGGACGAAGCTGGCGAAGACCACCACCATCACCGACGCCGC
>JBARAE010000719.1:0-3027 GCA_049791715.1 Micromonospora sp. | reverse complement strand
AGCTGGCCCTGGCCCGACACGCGCCCGCGCTGGCCGACCGGCTGGTACGGCGTACCGTCGCCGGTCGGATCGCCGCCGGTGACCTGGACGCCGCGCCGCTCGCCGCCGGGATGGTGCACCGGCACCGCGACGCCCGACGGTAGGGTGCCGCCCATGGCGATCTCCCCGTACATCAGGCGGATGCGCGCGCACATCGGCCAGGACCTGCTGCTGTTGCCGGGGGTGAGCGCCGTGGTCCGTGACGACGCCGGCCGGGTGCTGCTGGCCCGCCGTGGCGACAACGGCCGCTGGTCGCTGCCGGCCGGTTTGATCGACCCGGGCGAGCAGCCGGCGGACGCGGTGGTGCGTGAGGTCCTCGAGGAGACCGGCGTGCAGGTGGAAATCGAACGGGTCGGCGGGGTGGCCACCCACCCGGTCGTCTACCCCAACGGCGACGCCTGCGAGTACCTCAACGTGTGGTTCCGCTGCCGCCCGGTCGGCGGCGCGGCGCGGGCCGACGGTGACGAGTCCACCGAGGTCGGCTGGTTCCACCCGGAGGACCTGCCCGAACTGGACGACTGGTCCCGGCTGCGCATCGACACCACGGTGCGGGAGGCCGCGCCGACCTGGTACGCCGGGCCGGGGGAGCGGCACCCGGCGCTCGGGCAGCCCGACGCCCTCTGAGGAGCCTCCCCGGTCAGGGGGTGGCGACGGCGGCGCGGGAGCGGTCGGCGGCGATGCGCACCGCGAGCGCGGCCAGCACGCTGCCCATCACGTACCGCTGCGCCCGCGCCCACGTCGGCCGGCGCACCAGGAACGCCGACACCGAGCCGGCGGTGAGCACGATCAGCGCGTTGACGGTCAACGCGATGACGATCTGGGTGAGCCCGAGCAGCAGGCTCTGCACCGCCACGTGCCCGCGCGCCGGGTCGATGAACTGCGGCAGCAGCGACACGTAGAGGATCGCGATCTTCGGGTTGAGCAGGTTCGTGACCAGGCCCATGGTGAACAGCCGCCGCGGCCGGTCCGGCGGCAGCGGTGCCGGGGTGAACGCCGAGCGGCCGCCCGGGCGCAGCGTTCGCCACGCCAGCCAGAGCAGGTACGCCGCGCCGGCCAGCTTCACCGCCGCGTACAGCGGGGGCACCAGCACGAAGACGGTGGCGATCCCGGCGACCGCCGCGGCCAGGTAGACGAGGAAGCCGACCGCCACGCCCAGCAGCGAGATCAGGCCCGCCCGACGGCCCTGGGTGACCGATCGGGACACCAGGTAGACCATGTTCGGGCCGGGCGTGAGCACCAAGCCCAACGCGACCAGACCGATCCCCACCAACGCGCCGACCGTGATCATTGACGCCCCCCGTCATCCGTCATCCGAGCTACGACCCTACGCCTGGGCGGCTGGCCCGAGATGCCCCCGCCAGGTGCCAGCATCGGTCAGGCCCACCTGGGCGTGTACCCCGCGACATCCTGGACGGTCCTCGCCAGGACGGCCGCGGCGGGCGACACTACGGGAATGTCGATCGTGCTCCGCGCCGCGCCGACCCCCACCGCGCCCGGTCTGCTGCTCCGGCCTTGGCGCGACGACGACGCCGAGGCGCTGCTCGAGGCGTACCGTGATCCGGTGCTGCGCAGCTGGACCCGGTACCACGTGACCACGAGGGCCGACGCGGTCGCGTTCCTGCGGCGCAGCCGGCAGGGCTGGGCCGCGGACCGCCGGTTCAGCTTCGCGGTGCTGGAGGCGTCACCGGCCGGGGAGCGCCTGGTGGCGAACGTGGTGCTGAAGGACGTGACGCCCGGTCGCCCGTACGCGGAGGTGGGCTACTGGACGGCTGCCGAGGCCCGCGGCCGCGAGGTGGCGCCACGCGCGGTGGCCGCGGTCACCGAGTGGGCGTTCGCCCGCTTCGCCGCCGGCGGACTGACCCGCCTGGAGCTGCTGCACCAGGTGGACAACCCGGCCTCCTGCCGGGTGGCGCAGAAGAGCGGATACGTCTTCCAGGAGGTGCTGCCGGCCCGGCCGCCCTTCCCGCGCGACGGGCACCGGCACGTCCGGTGGCGCGTCTAGCGGCCGTACACGGCCTGCCCGGTTTGACCACTATTGATGGTGGGAGGACCCGTGGCGCGGCCCAGACCGTTACCGTGGCCTCATCGTTCCTGTCCTGGCTCGTCAATCTCCTGATGACCCTGGCGGTGGGCCTGCGCGACGCCGCCCTGGACCCGAGGATCCGCGATGAGTGATCCGAGTACCGCATCGATCGTCTCGACACCGCCCGCCACCATGCCGACCGAGGCCGGCTCGGGCGCTCCGACCAACGCCGGCCTGCCGGAGAGCGCCCGCAGGGACGACCCGCGTGGTTTGCTCGGTGACGCGTGGCGGGACCTGCGCCGCAAGCCGCTGTTCTGGATCTCCGCCGCGTTCATCCTGATCTTCGTGGTGATGGCCGCGTTTCCGTCCCTGTTCACCTCCGGTGATCCGGTCAACGGCTCGCTGTCGCGCAGCCGGGTGGAGCCGTCGGCGGACGCCTGGTTCGGTTACGACGTGCAGGGCCGCGACGTGTACGCCCGCACCATCTACGGTGCTCGCGCGTCCATCGTGGTCGCTCTGCTGTCGGTCATCGGTACCCTGCTGATCGGCGGCGCGATGGGCATCATCGCCGGCTACCAGGGCGGCTGGGTGGACGGTCTGCTGTCCCGGTTCGCCGACATCTTCTTCGGGCTGCCGTTCGTGCTCGGCGCGATCGTCATCCTGACCACGTTCAACGGCTCGGGGTCCGACAACAACGAGTGGCAGATCATGGGGCTGGTGATCACGTCGCTGGTCGTCCTCATGTGGCCGGTGGTGATGCGGCTGATGCGCTCGTCGGTGCTCGCCACCAAGGAGGCCGACTACATCCTCGCGGCGCGGGCGCTGGGTGCCGGTACCGGCCGGATCATCCTCAAGCACCTGCTGCCGAACTGCCTGGCGCCGCTGCTGGTGTACGGCACGATCATGGTCGGTTCGTTCATCGGCGCGGAGGCCACCCTGTCCTTCCTGGGCATCGGGCTGAAGAC
>JBARAE010000718.1:0-2401 GCA_049791715.1 Micromonospora sp. | reverse complement strand
CGCGGACGCCGGGGTGGGCCTTGAGGTAGGTGATGTGGGCGTCGTACCGGTCGACGGGCTTGAGGGTGAGCTTGAGCTTGTCGACGGCGGGGGTGGAGTTGCCGACGAGGTCCATCCGGGTGCAGTGGCCGCAGTACTGCGGGCAGGTGGAGAGCAGCTCGGCGAGGACCTTGGTGGGGTAGCGGTGGGTGAGGCCTTCGGCGACCCACATGTCGTGCTCGTGGAGGCTGTCGCGGCTGGCGTAGGGGTGCGACGGCCAGTCGGTGCGCCGGTCGGAGGCGACGGGGATCATGTAGCGGCGGATCGGGTCGGCGAGGAACGCCTCGGTGGTCATCGGCGCGAACGGCACCATGGTGTTCATCATCTGCGGGGGCACCAGCATCGACATGGTGGCCAGGGCCTTCTGGTCGGCCTCGAGGTCGGCGTAGAAGGTCTCGTCGACGAGGTCGCCGAGGACGGTGCGCAGCTGCTTGATGTTCTTGACGCAGTTGACCCGCTGCCACTGGGCGTTCTCCCACTGCTCGCGGGTGACGTGGCGCCAGCCGGGGAAGCGGGTCCAGTCGGGTTCGACCAGGGGGCGGCGGCGGTATTCGTACGGCTGCCCGGCGGTCGGCACGGCGACCGGGGCGTGACGGGGCTGAGGGATGGTCTCAACCGGTTGGGTCTGGGTCACGGCCCCTCCTGACATGTGGTGCGGGTGGTCAGCAGCTCCGAAGGCTACTGGAAAATATCCGGTGAAGAAATTAGTCTGCCGGAAGTTTTCCCGCGACGCGAGTCCTAGCCAGGGCTTCGGGCGGCTGGACAGGGGGAGGTCGGCGTGACGTCACCGGTGGGTCTGCACCGCGTCGTGGAACCGGCGGGGGTGCTGCCGCAGGCGGCCTGGCGGCTGGACGCCGACCCGCGGATCGCGTCGAACGAGGTGCGCATCCGCGTCGAGCGGCTGAACCTGGACGCGGCGAGTTTCCGCCAGCTGTCGGAGAAGCACGGCGGTGACGGGGAGAAGGTCCGCGCCGAGGTGCTGGAGATCATCTCGACGCGGGGGAAGATGGAGAACCCGGTGACCGGGTCGGGCGGCATGCTGATCGGCACCGTGGAGGAGACCGGGAAGCGGTCCCCGTTGGGGCTGACGGCGGGCGATCGGGTGGCCACCCTGGTGTCGCTCACGCTGACCCCGCTGACGATCCTCGACGGGCTGGCCCGCTGGGACGGGCGCAGCGAGCAGGTGCCCTGCGACGGGTACGCGATCCTGTTCGCCCGGTCGATCGCGGCGGTGCTGCCGGCGGACCTGCACCCCGAGCTGTCGCTGGCGGTGCTGGACGTGTGCGGGGCGCCGGCGCTGACCGCCCGGGTCGTGTCCCGGTACGTCGAGGACCGCCGGCGCACGGGTGACCGGCGGCCGGTGAGCGTGGCGGTGATCGGCGGCGCCGGCAAGAGCGGGTCGCTGTCCCTGGCGGCGGCGCGGCGGGCGGGCGCCGACCGTACGGTCGGGGTGGTGCCGGTGGCGGCGGAGCGGGACGCGCTGGAGTCCGCCGGGCTGGCGTCGGTGGTGGCGCTGGCGGACGCCCGGGACCCGGTGGCGCTGTCCACGGCGGTGACCAGCGCGCTGGGCACGCCGGCGGACGTGACGGTGGTGTGCGTGGACGTGCCGGGGTGTGAGCACGGGGCGATCCTGGCCACCGAGGACGGCGGCACGGTGATCTTCTTCTCGATGGCGACGAGCTTCGCCGGGGCGGCGCTGGGGGCGGAGGGGCTGGCGGCGGACGTGACGATGCTGGTGGGCAACGGGTACGTGCCGGGGCACGCGGAGTTGGCGTTGGAGCTGCTGCGCTCGGCGCCGGGGGTGCGTCGTCTGTTCGAGTCCCGGTTGGCGGCAGACTGAGAGCCATGACGAACCCCTCGACGTTGTACCGCGGTGGTGTGCTGCACTGCCCGTCCGATCCGAGCGCGACCGCGCTGCTGGTGTCCGATGGTCGGATCGCCTGGCTGGGGTCGGCCGGCGACGCGCCGGTCGCCGACCGGGTGGTGGAGCTGGACGGGGCGCTGGTGACGCCGGCGTTCGTGGACGCCCACGTGCACGCCACCGACACCGGGTTGGTCCTGTCGGGCCTGGACCTGTCGGCGGTGCGGTCCGCCGGTGAGCTGTTGGACGCGGTGTCGGCGTTCGCGGCGGGGCTGCCGGGTGACGCGGTGGTGCTGGGGCACGGCTGGGACGAGTCGAACTGGTCGGAGAAGGCGCTGCCGGACGCGGCGGCGTTGGACCGGGCGGCCGGGGGCCGGCGGGTGTACCTGTCGCAGGCGTCGATCCACTCGGCGCTGGTGTCGCAGGCGCTGTTGGCGGCGTGCCCGGACGCGGCGGCCGCGCCCGGGTACGACGCGTTGGGGTGGCTGCGCCGCGACGCCC
>JBARAE010000717.1:0-2872 GCA_049791715.1 Micromonospora sp. | reverse complement strand
GGCCGGACGCCCTGCGCGGTGCGGTTCTACGGGCCGACGAACACGGCCCGCGCCCGCCAGTCGGTGCCGTCCACGGCCGGACCGCTGCGGACCGTGAACGCCCCGGTCGGCACCCCGCCCGACCAGTCGGTCGAGGCGAGGTCACCGGTGCTCCGGTTGACCTTGTAGAGGGTGTTTCCGGCCAGGAAGATCCCACCCGCGTCGGCGAAGCCGCCGACCCCGGCGACGGTGAACTTGTCCGCGCCCACCACGCCGCTGTCCGGCGTGAACCAGCGCCAGTAGAGGCCACTCTGGCCGGCGAGCGTGTAGTAGAGGCGGCCGGCGGTGTAGAACATGCCGGTCACGTTCGAGATCTCCCCGTAGAAGGTGCTGGCCACCCCGACGTACGTCTGGCCGGCCGGGCCGGAGTCCGTCTCCACCGTGTCCCAGTACGCGTCGTGGTACGGGTCGACCTGCTTCGGCGTACCGAACGTGGTGCCGTCGAAGGTGCGCCGCCAGAGCGTGCCGTTCATGCCGTAGAAGAAGGTGCCGCCGACCCAGAACCCGCCGCGGGCGGTCGACCACGCGGTGCCGTCCGGGTTGGTCAGGGTGCTGGCCGCGCCGACCGTGCTCACCCCGTCGTACGACCGGACCTGCACCTCGTCGCCGCTGCCCGACGGCGGAGGCCCGGTCTTGACGATCTCGATGCCGTCGATGAGCGGGTTCTCCACCACGTGCCCGAAGTCGATGTCGACCGAGCCGTCGCTGACGATGGTGAAGGCCCGCATGGTGCCCACGTTGTGTCCGACCGTGCCGGAGAGGTCCAGGTCGTCCAGGACGGTCACCCCGTCGAGCGCCACGTCGAAGACCCGGGAGCCCGGCGCGGAGGTGCCGTCGTACCGGTTGGCGAGATACAGCCGCACCTGGATCTCGGTGCCCGCGGGCACCGGGAGCTGCCACCGCATCTCCGGGTCGCCGCTCGGGTCCCAGCGCTCGTCGCTGTAGAGCCCGCTCGGGGTGCCGGTCGGCACGGTGGCGTCCATGCTGCCCACCGTCCCGAAGCCGGCGGTGCTGCTGCCGCTGTTGTGGTACGGGCTCGGAGTGCCGGAGTCGTCGGCCGCCCAGTCCGGCCCGTTGTCCGTCGCCCCGACCAGCGGACCACCGGCGTTCACCCGGTAGAGCACGTTGGTCGGCGCCGGGAGGCCGGCCCGGTAGACGTGACCGGGCAGCCCGGCCGTGGTGGTCGGGTGCGGGGCCGCCCCGCCGGTCAGCGGGAAGAACGCGATCCGCTCCCGGCGGTACTGGAAGTTGCCGATCCAGGAGGTGTCCGAGCCGAGCCAGAGCCCGGTCGGCGTGACCAGCATCTCGGCCACGCCGTACCCGCGCGGGTGGCGGCCGGGGTTCCAGGACATCGGCAGGCCGCTGTTCGGGTCGAGGGCGGCGATGCTGGCGCGGCCGACCGCGCCGGCGCCGGCCGCGTCGGTGCCGGAGCTGTTGTTCAGCCAGCGGAGGTGCCCGCCGACGTAGATCGCCTGCTCGCTGATCCCCACCGACAGGAAGGTGTCCCCGCCGGAGTAGTCGACCCAGGTCGGCTGGAGCTCGGTGCCGGTGGCGCCGGACTCCCAGCGGGCGGCGGAGTCGCACAGCGTGCCGGGGTTCGCGGCACCGGTGGTCACCACCACGAAGTAGCTGCCGTCCGGCGCGTACGCGACGTCACGCATGTACGTGTCGAACGCCCAGTAGGCGCAGCGCGGGGTGTACCGGCTGGTGTTCCAGTCGGCGATGGTGGCCGCCGTCGCCCCGAGGGTGAGCTTGACGATCTGGTCGTGCAGCACCCCGTCGGCCTTCTTGAAGTTGCCGATCACGACGAGTTGCTGCCCGTCCGGGGAGACGGCGAGCTTGCCGGCGCCGACCCCGGCGCTGGCGCCGCTGACCCCGTCGTAGTTGTGGTGCTCGGTCAGCGTGGTGGTCAGGTAGCTGTCCAGCGCGCCGGTGCTCGCGTTCACGGAGGCGAGGCCGCCGCGCGGGTTCGCGCTGCCGGCGGCGGTGAAGATGCCGCCGACCAGCAGTCGGCCACCCACCAGGGCGGCGTCGTTGACCAGTCCGTTGAACGCCGGGCCGGCGAAGCTGGTGACGACCGCGCCGGTGCCGACGTTGACCAGGGCAACCTTCCGTCGGGTGACGCCGTTGACGGTGTTGAACTTGCCGGCGAGGAAGACGGTGCCGGCGGTGGGCCCCGCGGCCACCGCGTACACCTCGTTGTCGACGGTCGGGGCGAAGGCGGTGTCCACCGTCCCGGTCGCCTTGTCGAAGGCGAGGACGTAGTTCCGGGTGATGTCCACGTCGGAACCGCGGTTCTGCACCCGGGTGAACGAACCGGCCGCGATGATCTTCGTACCGGCGTCGAAGATCGCGAACACGGTGCCGTCCATGATGTCCGGCGAGGC
Source organism: Micromonospora sp. (assembly GCA_049791715.1). Taxonomy (GTDB): domain Bacteria; phylum Actinomycetota; class Actinomycetes; order Mycobacteriales; family Micromonosporaceae; genus Micromonospora. The sequence continues at coordinate 446 of JBARAE010000717.1, read as the reverse complement.
GGTGGACGGGACGGTCTTCACGAGCGTGGTGTGGTTGGGGGCGGCGCTGGCCGCGCCGGCGGACGTGAGGCCGGCGGCGGTGAGTGTGACGGCGACGAACGCCGCGAGGACGCGGCGGGTCAGGGCCGAGGGACGGGTCACTGGCAGCTCCAGGTGGGCGCGCGGAACGGACGACCGCACCATCGGCCGGACGGCGGGGACGCACGTCCGATGGCCGAGTGCGGCGGTGAGGCATGGCGCACCTCACACCCTGCGGCACCGGACAGCCACCGTCCACTCGAGGAGGCGGTTTCTGGCCGACCACAGGACGGCGCGGCCCGACCACACGACCGGGTCGGACGGGACAGCGGACCGGGCCGCACGAAAAGCTGAGCGTCGATGCTGGATCGGCGGACAGGGCCGACCCGTCTGTCGGCGTGTCGACGGCCGGCGGCGGGGACGTCGGC
>JBARAE010000716.1:0-2170 GCA_049791715.1 Micromonospora sp. | reverse complement strand
GACCGGACGAGGACGGCGACACGGACCTGCGCCCCCTGCTCGACCGGTATGCCTCGGCGGCGGTGGCGGTCGCCGCGCCGGCCACGCCGGTCCCGCTGCCCGCCCGGGTGGCCCGCGAACTGGCCTCCGCCACCGGCGCGGCCCTGGACAACGTGGCCCGGCACGCCGGCGGGCGGGCCTGGGTGCTGATCGAGGACGAGGGGGAGCGGGTGACCGTCTCGGTACGCGACGAGGGGCCGGGCATTCCGGAGGGCCGGCTGGCCCAGGCCGCCGCACAGGGCCGGCTCGGGGTGGCGCAGTCCATCCGGGGCCGGGTGGCGGCCCTCGGCGGGGAGGTCCGGATCGTCTCCACCCCCGGTGCCGGGACCGAGATCGAGCTGAGCGTGCGGAGAAGTGGACGATGAGCGGCGCCGAGGGCCGGGTGCGGGTGATGGTGGTCGACGATCACCCGATGTGGCGCGAGGGGGTCGCCCGCGACCTCACCGAGGCCGGCCACCTGGTGGTGGCGACCAGCGGGGAGGGCCGGCAGGCGGTGCGGGTGGCCGCGGCCGCCCGACCCGACGTGGTGGTGCTCGACCTGCAACTGCCGGACGTCTCGGGGGTGAAGGTGATCCGCGGGCTGCGGGAGGTTCTGCCCGACGTGCGGGTGCTGATGCTCTCGGCCAGTGGCGAACCGCAGAGCGTCCTGGACGCGGTGAAGGCCGGTGCCACCGGTTACCTGGTGAAGTCGGCGGCCCCGGCCGAGTTCCTCGACGCGGTGCGCCGGACCGCCGCCGGGGAGCCGGTCTTCACGCCGGGCCTGGCCGGACTGGTGCTCGGCGAGTACCGGCGACTGGCGGCCGGTCCGCCCGGCCGGCACGACGAAGCACCCCGGCTCACCGAACGGGAGACCGAGGTGCTGCGCCTGGTGGCGAAGGGGCTGTCGTACAAGCAGATCGCGGAGCGGCTCGGGCTCTCCCTGCGGACGGTGCAGAACCACGTGCAGAACACGCTCGGCAAGCTCCAGCTGCACAACCGGGTCGAACTGACCCGGTACGCGATCGAGCGGGGCCTGGACGACTGACGGTCGATCAGGGGTGCGCCTCCGGCGGCCGGGTCTCGTGGATGGCCAGCTCCTCGGCGCTCGCCCCGCCACCGGCCGAGCCGGCGTCCCAGGCGACGTTGTCCGTCTCCTGGTCGGTGTGCGCGCCCTCGTCGGGTTCGACCAGGCGGCCCACCTGATGGTCGGCGACGGCGCCGAGCTGGCCGTGGTCGTAGATCGAGACCGGGGAGTGCGGGTCGGAGGTGGGACCCGGGTCCATCACGTCGGCGTCGAGCTGGGCCTGCGCGGCGGCCTCCTCGCTGTCCGCCTCGGCGGCGATGTCGGGGTCGACCGGGCCGGCGAGCGGATCGTCGGCGGGCCGCTCGTACTGCTCCCGCTCGAGCTTGTAGTCCAGCGACTCGCCGTCGAGATGCTCCTCGGCCGTGTTGCCGTACCGGTCCACCGCCACCGGGGTGCGGTCGCCGGGGAGCTGGGCCGGCTCCGGGCCGTCCGCCTCGCGGCCCGTCCAGACGTCGTCGTTGGCGGTCGAGTCGTCGTCGGCGGTGTCGGGCAGGCCCTCCGCCTCGGGGTCGGACACGGGGGTCGGGTACTCGTCGTCGCGCATGGCTGATCACTACCCACTGCGCTCCCCGGATTAACCGGGGCCGGCGGCCGGGATCGGGAGGAAAGGGAATAAAAGCCCCGCTCAGCTCCGGAAGGCGGCCTCGTCGTCGGCATGCAGCACGCACCAGACGACCTTGCCGTCCGCCAGCGGGGTGCTGCCCCAGCGCCGGGCCACCGTGTCGATCAGCAGCAGGCCCCGACCGCCGGTCGAGGTGAGCGGGGCGAGGCCGGCGAAGGCCGGCTGCCGCCGTGAGTGGTCCCGGACGGCCAGGTGCAGGGAGCTGTCCCGCGGGGCCACCCGCACGGTCATCGGTGTCCGGGCGTGCGCCACCACGTTGTTCACCATTTCCGTGACCGCGATGCAGGCCGGCTCGGCCAGATCCCGCACACCCCACCGGGCGCAGCCGTCGATGACCAGCGCCCGCGCCTCCCGGGCGGCGCTCACCGTCGGGGTCAGGTCGGCGTTCAGCACCGCCGCCATCGGCGCGTCGGCCAACGCCGCCTGCGCCTCGGCCAGCGTCGCGC
>JBARAE010000715.1:0-10042 GCA_049791715.1 Micromonospora sp. | reverse complement strand
CCGCTCCGCGGGGCGTGGCGTGCGGCGGCGGGCCGGCCCGTACCCCTTCGGTTCGTGCTTGTGACCACCGGTGACCCCGGTGACGCGCCGCTCGTCGGCGCCTTCCTCGACACGTGCCGCGTCGAGGAAGGCATTCCGCATGACTATGACCATGCCCACATTCGCCGCGACCGGCCTGGCGCCGGCGCTGCTCACTGCGCTGTCGGCACAGGGCATCACCGAGCCGTTCCCGATCCAGTCGGCGACCCTGCCGGACTCGCTCGCGGGCCGCGACGTGCTCGGTCGGGGCCGTACCGGCTCCGGCAAGACGCTCGCCTTCGGGCTGCCGCTGCTGTCCCGCACCGCCGGCCGACGGGCCCGCCCGGGTCGGCCGCTCGCCCTGGTGCTGGTGCCGACCCGTGAGCTGGCCCAGCAGGTCACCACCGCGCTCGCGCCGTACGCCCGGGCCGTCGGCCTGCGCTGCGCCACCGTCGTCGGTGGTCTCTCGCTTCAGCGTCAGGCGGACGCGCTGCGGGCCGGAGCCGAGGTGGTCGTCGCCACTCCCGGGCGGCTGCACGACCTGATCAACCGCGGTGACGCCCGGCTCGACCAGGTCGCCATCACCGTGCTGGACGAGGCCGACCAGATGGCCGACATGGGGTTCCTGCCGCAGGTCACCAAGCTGCTGGAGCAGGTCGCCCCGGACGGTCAGCGGATGCTGTTCTCGGCCACCCTGGACGGCGGCGTCGACCGGCTGGTCCGCCGCTTCCTGACCAACCCCGTGTCGCACTCGGTGGACCCGGGCACCGCCACGGTGACCGCGATGACCCACCACGTGCTGCACGTCGACGCGGTCGACAAGCCCGGCGCGCTGACCCAGATCGCCGCCCGCGAGGGCCGCACCATCCTCTTCATGGGAACCAAGCACCGGGCCGACCGGCTCGCCCGCCAGCTCCTCGCCAAGGGCGTACGCGCCGCCGCGCTGCACGGCGGCAAGTCGCAGCCGCAGCGCACCCGGATCCTGGAGCAGTTCCGTACCGGTCAGGTGACCGCGCTGGTGGCCACCGATGTGGCCGCCCGCGGCATCCACGTGGACGGACTGGACATGGTCGTCAACGTGGACCCGCCGACCGAGGCGAAGGACTACCTGCACCGGGGTGGGCGGACCGCCCGGGCGGGGGAGTCCGGCACCGTGGTCACGCTGGTCCTGCCGGAGCAGCGCCGGGACGTGTCCCGGCTGATGAGCGTCGCCGGCATCAAGCCGCAGTCCACCCAGGTACGACCCGGTGACGGGGCGCTGGCCCGGGTCACCGGTGCCCGGGAGCCGTCCGGCACCCCGGTCACCATCACCGCCCCCCAGCCGGCTCCCGCCTCCCGCCGGTCGGCCGGGGCGGGCGGAGCGGACGGCGCTCGGTCTCCGCACCGCGCGTCTGGTCGGTCGCGCCGGCCGCGCCGCCCGCGCAGCGCCTGACCGTCCGCAGCTCAGCACCGTGAAATGGCCCCTCCGGGGGCCATTTTTCGTGCCGGTTCCCGGGCGGGGTCGCGTCGGACGCTGAGTCGGTGATCAGCCACGGTTGGGTCCGATCGGCGACTGTCCCCGGCCCACCCGCTGGTCGATGCTGGCAGCGGGGCAAAGAGGTCGGGCGGGCCGGCCGGACGCGGGAGGGGTGACCATGGCGGGCGACGCCGGCTCCGGGGCGGTGCGCGAGCTGCTGCTGGTCTTCGCGCTCGCCGGGGCGGGGCTGCTGCTCGCCATGGTCGCGGCGTTCGGTCCGTGGCACCCGGCCTCCGGCGGGCCGGGCCGGGTCGGGCTGGTCGAGCTGCACAGCCCGGGCGGGCCGACCACCGAAGCGACCGCCGGCTGATCCCCCGCGACCGGCGGGGTTATGCGCGGGGGCGCGGTCGGCCAGCAGGTCGGCGAGGCTCGTGCGGTCGACCACCAGGGCGATCGCCCCCTCCACCGCCAGCCAGACGTCTCGCAGCCCGCTGGCCACCCCGCGGTAGCCGGCGCGATTCACCGGCAGGCCCCGCACACTGGTCAGCGTGCCGCCGACCGCGCGCAGGACGTCGCCGACGGTGATCTCCGCCGCGGGGCGGGACAGCGCGTAGCCGCCGTCGGTGCCGCGGTGGCTGTGCAGCAGTCCCGCCCGACGCAGGTCGAGCAGGATCACCTGGAGGAAGCTGAGCGGGACGTCCTGGCTTTCGGCCAGGTACGCCGCCTTGACTTGTCGGGCCAGAGATCGCGCTCGTCGACGAGAACCTTGCCGCCCGCGTTGACCAGCCGGGAGACGTACGGCTCCGGCACCCAGGCGCCGTCGATGGCACCGCTGGTGAAGGTGTCCACGGTCTGCGCGTTCTCCTGGGGGACGACCGTGACGCCGCCGCCGCCGTCCTTGGTGGTCTTCAGGCCCTTCTCCTTGAGCCAGTAGCGCAGCGCCACGTCCTGGGTGTTGCCGAGCTGCGGGGTGGCGATCTTCCTGCCGCACAACTGCTCGACCGAGGTGATCTCGGGCTTCACGACCAGTGCCACACCGCCGGAGGCGGCGCCGGAGACGACCCGGACGGCCTCGCCCTTGGACTTGGAGAAGGCGTTCACCGTCGGGTTGGGACCGATGTACGTGGCGTCCAGCGCCCCGGAGAAGATCGCCTCGATGGCGGCCGGGCCGGCGTTGAAGGTCTTGGTCTCCAGGGTCACGCCGCTGCCGAGCTTCTCCGTGAAGATGCCCTTCTCGACGCCGACGACGGCGGGCGCGTGGGTGATGGTGGGGAAGTACCCCAGTCGGAGGGTGACCGGCCCGGAGCCGCCGGCCGCGGCGCTGTCGTCGTCGCCGCACGCCGCGGTGGTCCCCGCCGTCGCCAGGCCGAGGACGGCGAGGGTGGTGAGGGAGACCAGCCGACGGAAGGGGAGCCGTCTCATCGTTCATCCAATCCGCAGTATTCCTACTAAGTTGATAGGTAGAGTGGAGCAAGGCGTGACCCGCGTCAAGACCCGCCTACCAGTCGGGAGACGTGGCCTCGCAATTCTCGGCAATTCCACCTCTTCGGTGGAGTTAGCCGGGCCGGTCGGCCCGCGACCGGAACCCTCGTCCGGCGCCCCGCCCGGCCGTGCGGGACCGGGCCGGACACCGCTGCCGGGAGGTAGCCGGTACGGGACGAGCCGACGCGTTAGGGTCGATCTCGTGCCGACGCGGAGAGCGAAAATTCCAGCGACGAAGTACCCGGTCGAGCGGTTCACCCTCGACAACGGCCTGCGGGTCGTGCTCACCCCCGACCGCAGCGCCCCGGTGATCGGGGTGGCGGTCGTCTACGACGTCGGCATCCGCTCCGAGCCCGAGGGGCGTACCGGCTTCGCACACCTCTTCGAGCACCTGATGTTCCAGGGCTCGGAGAACCTGGAGAAGCTGGCTCACTTCCGGCACGTGCAGGGCGCCGGGGGCACCTTCAACGGCTCCACCCACCTGGACTACACCGACTACTTCGAGACCCTCCCGAGCAACGCGCTGGAACGGGCGCTCTTCCTGGAGGCCGACCGGATGCGCGGCCCCCGGCTCACCGAGGAGAACCTCCGCAACCAGGTCGACGTGGTCAAGGAGGAGATCCGGGTCAACGTCCTCAACCGGCCGTACGGTGGGTTCCCCTGGCTCACCCTGCCGCCGGTCATGTTCGACACCTTCCCGAACGCCCACGACGGCTACGGCTCCTTCGACGACCTGGAGTCGGCCACCGTCGCCGACGCCGCCGACTTCTTCCGCCGCTACTACGCCAGCGGCAACGCCGTGCTGGCGGTGAGCGGCGACATCGACGTGGCCGAGGCGACCGGACTGATCGAACGGCACTTCGGGGACGTGCCGACCCGGCCCGCCCCGCAACGCCCCGACTTCGCCGAGCCCGACCTGACCGCCGAGCGGCGCACGTCGTACACCGACAAGCTCGCCCCCTTGCCGGCGGTGGCCGGCGCCTGGCGGGTGCCCGACCCGGTGACCGACTTCGCCGGCTACCTGGCGTACGTGGTGCTGGCCGAGGTGCTCACCGACGGCGACGCGTCCCGGCTGGTGGAGCGGCTGGTCCAGCGCGACCGGACAGTCACCAGCCTCGGCGGCTACCTCGGCTTCATGGGTGACCCGTTCGACGTGCGCGACCCCACCGCCCTGCTGCTCCAGGCCCACCTGCCACCCGGCGGCGACGTCGACAAGGTGCTGCGCACCATCGACGAGGAGCTGGACCGGCTCGCCACCGACGGGCTCACCGAGGGCGAGCTGGACCGCACCCAGGCCCGCATGGCCACCCACCTGCTGCGGGACACCGACGCGGTGCTGGGCCGGGCGCTGCGGATGGCCGTGCTCGAACAGCAGCGCGCCGATCCGGGCCTGCTCAACGAGCTGCCCCGGCTGGTCGGCGAGGTCACCGACGAGCAGGTGCGCGCGGCCGCTGCCACCCTGCGGCCGGAGCGCCGCGCGTCCATCGAGGTCATCGCCGGAGGTGTCAGGTGAGCGCGAGGAGTGAGCCGGGCTTGCGAGCCCCGCAGTCGCGAACGGAGGAGGGCCGGTGACGGCAACCGCGGCAATCGTGGAGACCGGGACCCGGCCGCTGCCGGCGCTCGGCCCCAACCGCAAGCTGAAGCTGCCGAAGCAGGCCGAGCGGACCCTGGCCAACGGGCTCACCGTGATCGCCGTACGCCGGCCGGCCGTGCCCCTGGTCGAGCTGCGGCTCTGGATGCCGTTCGGGCGTACCCACCTGGCCCGCGGCGCGATGCTGGCGCAGACCATCCTCTCCGGCACGGAGACGAAGACCGCCACCCAGATCGCCGCCGAGCTGCAGAAGGTCGGCGGCGGGCTCTCCGCCGGCGTCGACCCGGACCGGCTGATGCTCTCCGGCGCCGGCCTGGTCACCGGCCTGGGCCGGATGCTGGAGATCCTCGCCGACGTCCTCACCAACGCCACCTACCCGGCGGACTGGGTCGGCACCGAGCGGGACCGGCTGATCGACCGGATCCAGGTCGCCCAGAGCCAGCCCGCGCACCTGGCCCGCACCGCCCTGCTCAAGCGGATCTACGGGAAGCACCCGTACGCCGTGCAGACCCCCGAGCCCGAGCACGTACGGGCGGTGAAGCCGCCGGTGCTGCGCCGGCTGCACGCCGAGCGGGTGCACCCGGCCGGCGCGGTGCTGGTGCTGGTCGGTGACGTGCACCCGGACCGGGCACTGGACGCGGCCGAGCAGGCCCTGTCGGTGTGGCAGGGCGACGGGCACGCGGCCGAGCTGCCACCTGCCCCGCCGCTGGAGCCCGGCCCGCTGCTGCTGGTCGACCGGCCCGGCTCGGTGCAGTCCTCGCTGCGGATCGCCCTCCCGGCCGTCCCGCGCACCCACCCCGACCACGCCGCGCTGCAACTGGCGAACCTGCTCTTCGGCGGTTACTTCTCCTCCCGCTGGGTGGAGAACATCCGCGAGGACAAGGGCTACACCTACGGCCCGCACTCGCTGGTGGAGCACTCGGTGGCCGGGTCGGTGCTGGTCGCGGCCGCCGAGGTGGCCACCGAGGTGACCGCTCCGGCGCTGCTGGAGACCATGTACGAGCTGGGCCGGCTCGCGGCCCTGCCGGCCAAGCCCGAGGAGCTGGAGCAGGCCCGGCAGTACGCCCTCGGCACGCTCCAGCTCGGCATGTCCACCCAGGCCGGGCTCGCCTCGCTGACCAGCGCGTACGCGGGCAACGGGCTGCGGCTGGACTTCCTCGCCGAGCACGCCGCCCGGCTGGCGAAGGCCACGGTGGAGGACGTCGCCGAGGCGGCCGCCCGCTACCTGTCCCCGGCGAAGGCGGTCACCGTCGTGCTCGGCGACGCCGAGCGGGTCGCCGGTCCGCTGGCCGCCCTCACCCCGGTCCGGACGGAACGGGCGTGAGCGGCGAGACAACCCCGCCGCTGGCCCGGTCCACGCTGGACCGGGCGGCGCACCGGCGTACCGACCCCGCCTGGCTCGCGGAGGCGTGGGAGCGGGCCCGGGTGCTGGTGCTGGACTCGACCCGGGAGGGCCGGACGCTGGTCCGGGGTGAGGCCGCCCCGCCGGCCCTGGTGCTGCTCGACTCCGGCGAGCTGCCCGAGGTACCCCGGTCGGTGCCGATGTTCCTCGGCGTGGAGCCCGACGGCGTACCGGTCTTCGCGGTGGACGGGCCGCTGCCCGAGCTGCCCGACACCCGGGCGGTGAGCCTGCGCGAGGTGGGTCATCTCCTGCTCGACCGGGACGCCGGCATCCTCACCACCGCGCTCGCCCTGCTGAACTGGCACGTCCGGCACGGCTACTCCTCCGTCACCGGGCATCCGACGCAGGTGGACGAGGCCGGATGGTCGCGGATCGACCCGGACGGCGACCGGGTCTGGCCGCGTACCGACCCGGCGATGATCGTGCTGGTGCACGACGGGGTGGGCGGGCCCGAGGGCCGCTGCCTGCTCGGTAACAACGCCACCTGGGCGAGCACCCCCGGCCAGCGCCGTTTCTCCTGCCTCGCCGGCTACGTCGAGCCGGGGGAGTCGGCGGAGGCCGCCGTGCTCCGCGAGGTCCGCGAGGAGGTCGGCGTCGCGGTCGAGGAGATCGCGTACGCCGGCAGCCAGGCCTGGCCGTTTCCCGGTTCGCTGATGCTGGGTTTCCTGGCCCGGGCGGACGCGGACGAGCCGGTCCGGCTCGACCCGGCGGAGATCGCCCACGCCCGCTGGTTCACACGGCGCGAGATCGGCGCGACCCTGGCCGGTCACCCGGTCGACGTCGGCGAGGGTAACCGCCTGGTGCTCCCGCCGCCCTCCTCGATCGCTCTGTTCCTCGTTCACCGCTGGCTCGACGGCCACTGCTGACGTCGGCCGGACGCGGACCCGGCCCGTGACCGTCGTTGCCGCGGCGGTCACGGGCCGGGAACACGGGCCGTCGTGGACGGATGGGCAGGAACACGGCGGGGGAGCGCCGGTCCGACCACGACGGACGTCGGGTGCGGGTCAGGTCCAGCGGTACGGATCGCCCGGGTCGTGCTCCGCGATGGGGAGCACCTTGACCCGTTGCTTCCCGGCGCGGACCGCGCCCACCGTGGAGAGTGCCCGGGCCAGCAGCAGTGCGGCGTCCCGGTCCTCGGCGTGCACCACCTGTCGGCGCGGCTCGGGCGTGATCGTCTCGTCCCGCAGCCGACCACCGCCGGCCCAGACGGCCGCGAGGTCGGTCTCCGCGGCGCTGCGGATGTCGGTGCGAACGATCAGGAACCGCATGGGTGTCCCCCGGACGAAACGCGACGGACGAGCACGCTCTGGAACTTCCACGTCACTCTTTCGTCATGTTACGCGCGGCGCTGGTCCCAGCAAGTGAAACTCGACTATCGATGGCGGGCGTCGACCGATCGGAGGACCCCTGGTCGGCGCGGTTGCCGGGCGGGGACAGCGACGGGGCCGCCGGCACGATGCCGACGGCCCCGATTCTCGCCGGATCAGGCCAGATCGAACTGCCCGTTCCTGGTGCCGGCGATGAAGCCGCGCCACTCGGCCCGGCTGAACAGCAGCACCGGACCGCCCCTGTCCTTGCTGTCCCGGAGGGCGACCGCGGCCTCCAACGGGGCGACCTCGACGCAGTTGGAGGTCTGGCTGCGGGTGCTGGTGCGCCACGGGGCCTCGGCGAGCTGCCGGGCGAGGTCGGACGAACTGGTGCGGGTCTCGTTCATCTTCTACTCCTGGTGTGGACTGCTCCGGTGGACGAGTGGCACCGCAGGCCGACAGCGGGTGCCCGGAGGATCACCGGTCGGTCGTCAGCCGCCCCGCGGCGCGGCGGCGCTGGACCGGTGCGGACGCCGAACCCGGCCCCACTGTGGACCCGGTCGGGTCGGTCTGCCGGCCGGTCGCCTCGATGAGCCAGGAGAGGGTGTCCGATGCGGAGAGCGCCGCCGAGCACAGCCACTCGAACGCCACTTTATAGCGATTTAGGGCGTTTACCTCGGTCGACATGACGTCGGTGAAGCCACCTTCGATCGCGAGCGTCTCGGGATCGAGCGGATCGGCGAAGCGGTAGACCGAGAAGGCGGTCGGTGGGAGGTACCAGTCGGCGATCCGGGTGTCCCGCAGCAGCAGGTGCAGGGTGACGTTCGGCAGCATGGCCAGGTCGCAGAGGTGGACGATCTGCTCCCGCAGCACCTGTGGCGGGCCGGCCCGTCGGCCGAGGGCGGCCTCTTCCAGCACCGCGGTGTACCGGGGCGCGTCGGGCGAGCGGGTGAGCAGGGACTGACGGGCCAGCCGCGCCCGGACCTCGGTGTCCGGGTCGTCGAGGTCCGGATCGCCGGCCTCCTCGGCGACCTGCGCCGCCGAGATGATCCGGTACCGGGCGTACCCCGGGGTCTGCAGCAGCCCGGGCACGAGGACCGGGTTGTACTCCGAGATCTCCGCGCAGCCCGCCTCCAGTTCGGCGAAGCCGCGCTGCTGGGGCGTCATCACCGGGAAGCTGCGCAGCCAGCCCCGCATGTCCCCGGCTTCCCGGGTGATCCCGAGCAGTTCGTCACGCAGTTCGTCGTCGGCCTCGTAGAGCGCCAGCAGTTCGCCGACGTCCGCCGGGTCGGGACGACTGCGGCCGTTCTCCAGCCGGGACAGCTTGGACGCGGACGCCCAGCCGATCCGCTCGATGACCTGGTCCCCGGTGAGACCGGCGGCCTCGCGCAGCCGGCGCAGCTCGGTACCCAGCCTGCGGCGGCGCAGGATCGGGCTCGGTACGGCAGGAGGCACGGTGTCCTCTTCTCCATCGACCGCCGCGGGGAGGCGACGGTAACTGTATGAAATTCGCCCCCCACGCTCAGTATGGACGCCGCGGCGGGTGCTGGAGGTTCCCAAAACGGCGTGTCTCACGACAAAAAGAGGACGGAACACGCGAAGAGCGGCCGCCCCGGGAAGGGGTGGCCGCTCTTCGCGGATGGAACGGCGGTCAGCCGCCGATGCTGGCCAGGTGCTGCTTGACCTGCGTGATCGAGGGGTTGGTGAGGGCGCTGCCGTCATCGAACCGCAGGGTCGGCACGGTCTGGTTGCCGCCGTTGACGCTCATCACGAACTCCGCGGCCTTCGCGTCCTGCTCGATGTCGACCACCTCGTACCCGATGCCCTCGCGGTCGAGCTGCGACTTCAACCGGTGGCAGTAGCCGCACCACGGGGTGGAATACATCGTCAACATGCTGAGATCCTCCAACGATCCTGTCCGGCGGCTCACGATCAAGCCAGGCTATCGCTGCAACGTCGGGGGAAGCTGGGATGATTCCTGGCTGTGGTGGTTCACTCAGCGGCGGAACGGGTGCTGGCCGGTCTGGACCCGGAGCAGCGGTCCGCGGTGACCGCCCCGGCCGGTCCGGTCTGCATCCTGGCCGGCGCCGGCACCGGCAAGACCCGCGCGGTGACCTCCCGGATCGCGCACCGGGCGCTCACCGGTGGCATCTCTGCCCGGCACGTGCTGGCGGTCACCTTCACCGCCCGCGCCGCCGCCGAGATGAGGGCCCGGCTCACCGCGCTCGGCGTCGCCGGCGTACAGGCGCGCACCTTCCACGCCGCGGCCCTGCGTCAGGTGCGCTACTTCGCCCCCCGGCTGCTGGAGGGGCGCGCCATGCCGGAACTGCTGGACAGCAAGGTCCGGGTGGTCACCCTCGCCGCCGCGAAGGTGGGCCTGCGCGCCGACCGGGCCGCCGCCCGGGACCTGGCCGGCGAGATCGAATGGGCCAAGTCGTCCCTGGTCGAGCCCGGCGAGTACGTCATCGCGGCGGCCAAGGCGCTCCGGGACACCCCGTACGAGCCGGCGAAGGTGGCCGAGGTCTTCGCCGCGTACGAGAAGATCAAGCGCGGCAACGGCGTGATCGACTTCGAGGACATGCTTCGCGCCGCGGTGTGGGGGATCGAGGAGCACCCCGACGTCGCCGAGCAGGTCCGCGGCCAGTACCGGCACTTCGTCGTCGACGAGTACCAGGACGTCAACCCGCTCCAGCAGCGGCTGCTGGAGGCCTGGCTGGGCGGGCGGGACGACCTCACCGTGGTCGGCGACGCCAGCCAGACCATCTACTCGTTCACCGGGGCCACCT
>JBARAE010000714.1:0-3518 GCA_049791715.1 Micromonospora sp. | reverse complement strand
CTTCTGATGTCGTGCTGGGCCGTCTGGCCACCCACGCTGCCACGCTACTGCGGGGCAAGCACAAGCCGACGTTCGCGCCGCACGTCGACACCGGCGACTTCGTCGTCATCGTCAACGCCGGCAAGGTGGCATTGACCGGCAACAAGCGGCAGACCAAGATCGCCTACCGCCACTCCGGCTATCCCGGTGGTCTGAAGCAGGTCGGCTACGACGAGCTGCTGATCAAGCGCCCGGAGCGGGCCGTCGAGCTGGCCGTCAAGGGCATGCTGCCGCACAACAAGCTCGGCCGTAAGCTCATCAGGAAGCTGAAGGTCTACCCCGGAGCCGAGCACCCGCACGGCGCGCAGCAGCCGGTGCCGTTCGAGATCAAGCAGATCGCGCAGTGAGCGCGGGCGAAGGAAACAGCATGACCGACATCACCGCCACCGAGGTTGCCCCCGAGGCCACCGAGGCGCCGGCGCCCGTCGCCCGCGCGCCTCGTGGCGACCGCCCGATCCAGACCGTGGGCCGCCGCAAGGAGGCCATCGTCCGGGTCCGCATCGTTCCGGGCACCGGCAAGATCACCTGCAACGGCCGGGACCTCGAGGCCTACTTCCCGAGCAAGGTGCACCAGCAGCTCATCAAGGACCCGCTGGTGACCGCCGAGAAGCCTGAGGCGTTCGACGTCATCGCCAACCTGCGTGGCGGCGGCACCACCGGTCAGGCCGGTGCGCTCCGGCTGGCCATCGCCCGGGCGCTCATCGTCAACGAGCCGGACGACCGCCCGGCCCTCAAGAAGGCCGGCTTCCTGACCCGTGACGCCCGGGTCAAGGAGAGCAAGAAGTACGGCCTCAAGAAGGCCCGTAAGGCTCCTCAGTACTCGAAGCGCTGATCTCGACCAGCGCGTTGTACTTCTGACGGACGGCCGGTCCGCCTCCCTCACCGGGGAGGTGGCCCGGCCGTTCCGCTTTCTCCTCTCAACGGCAGTTCCATCGGAGGTTGGCGGGTATGGGCCGGTTGTTCGGCACGGACGGTGTACGCGGGCGGGCGAACGCGGATCTGACACCGGAGTTGGCGCTCGCGGTGGCGGTCGCCGCCGCCCACACGCTCGCCGAGACGGACAAGAGTCACCCCCCGCTCGCCGTGGTGGGCCGGGACACCCGGGCCAGCGGCGAGATGCTGGAGGCCGCGGTCGTGGCCGGGCTCACCAGCGCCGGTGCCAACGTGGTGCGGGTCGGTGTGCTGCCCACCCCCGCGGTGGCGTTCCTCACCGCGGAGGCCAAGGCCGACCTGGGCGTCATGCTCTCCGCCTCGCACAACCCGATGCCGGACAACGGGATCAAGCTGTTCGCCGCCGGCGGGCACAAGCTGCCGGACGAGATCGAGATGCGGATCGAGGCGGCCGTCAAGGCGAACGCCACCACCGCCTGGGAACGGCCGATCGGTGCCGGCGTCGGACGGGTGCACGACCTGCTCGACGGCGCCGACCACTACGTCCAGCACCTCGTCGGCACCGTCCCGCACCGGCTGGACGGGATCAAGGTCGTGGTCGACTGCGCCAACGGCGCCGCCGCCGACGTCGCCCCGGTGGCGTACCGGGAGGCGGGCGCCGAGGTCATCGCCATCCACGCGGAGCCCGACGGGCTCAACATCAACGACGAGTGCGGCTCCAACCACATCGAGGCCCTGCGCGCGGCCGTCGTCGAGCACGGCGCGCACCTCGGCATCGCCCACGACGGCGACGCCGACCGGTGCGTCGCGGTGACCGCCGACGGCGACGAGGTGGACGGCGACCAGGTGATGGCGATCCTCGCCCTCGCCATGCGCGAGGCCGGTGAGCTCACCCAGGACACCCTGGTCGCGACCGTGATGAGCAACCTCGGCCTGCGACTGGCGATGTCCGCGGAGGGCATCCGGCTGGTCGAGACCAAGGTCGGCGACCGGTACGTCCTGGAGGAGCTGCGCGCCTCCGGGCTGGCCCTCGGCGGCGAGCAGAGCGGCCACATCGTCATGCCGGCGTACGCCACCACCGGCGACGGCGTGCTGACCGGGCTGCACCTGATGTCCCGGATGGCCGCCACCGGCAAGTCGCTCGCCGAGCTGGGTTCGGTGGTCACCAAGCTGCCGCAGGTGCTGATCAACGTGCCGGTCGGCGACCGTACCGTCGGCGCCGCCGCACCGGCCGTCCGCGCCGAGGTGGAGCGGGCGGAGGCCGAGCTGGGCGAGACCGGCCGGGTGCTGCTGCGCCCCTCCGGCACCGAGCCGCTGGTCCGGGTGATGGTCGAGGCCGCCACCGAGGCGACGGCCCGTGAGGTGGCCGAGCGCATCGCCGCCCAGGTCCGCGCCGCCAGCCCGGCCGCCTGACCTCTTCGCTGCTGTCCCGGGCGCGGTGGGTTCACCACCGCGCCCGGTTTGCGTGAGCCGTGCCTGTTGGCGCTGCGCTCGTGGGCGATCGGCCCTGGGCGCCGGGCGGTGGATTGCTGGGACGCTACGAATCTGATGGCGTAAGTGGATCGGCCTGCGGGAGGCCCGCCACACCCAGGGGACCGGGCCGCCCGTTGAGGCCAGCGGGCGAAACCCGTGGTGACTCGTTTGCGTCATCAGATTCGTAGCGTGTCGCCAGGCTGGCTGGGGCCCTCCCGCTCATGATCGGCGTCGTCCCGGCCGACCGCGCCCCGGGCACGGATCGCCGCCCGGTGGGGGCGCAGCGCGCGGGCGTCAGGTGCGGGGCAGCCGGCGCAGGAAGCGTTCGCCCAGCTCGACCACCTGCGTCGCCTCCAGCTCGGTCGCCGGGGCGGCCACCGTCACCTCAGCCAGGGACATCCCGGGCACCTCGGTGTCCCGCCAGCCGCCGACGAACCACGCCTTCTCCTCCTCGGCGAGGGCGAGGTTGGCCTCGTTGAGAGCGTCCGCCGGATGCGGCAGCCAGAGCCGGAACTGATGGGTGTGCGGCGGCGCCGGGTGCACCCGCGCGCCGGGCAGCTCGGCCAGGGCCTGCGCCACGACCTTCGCGTGCGCCACGTAGCCGGCCAGCCGGGGCAGCTCCCGCTCCAGCCCGGCGAGCGCGGCGAGCGCCGACGGCCACTGCTGGAACAGGTTGCCGCCGTAGCGGTGCCGCCAGGCCCGGGCGTAGCGGACCAGTTCGGCCGAGCCGGCCAGTGCGGCGCCGGAGTGACCGCCCAGGGACTTGTAGAACGAGACGTACGTGCTGTCGGCGAGGGCCGCGACCTCCGCCAGCGAGTGCCCGAGGTGGATGGTCGACTCCCACAGCCGGGCACCGTCCAGGTGCACCCGAGCACCGGCGCCCCGGGCCGCGCGTACCACCGCCACCAGCTCGTCCCAGGTGGGCAGGACGAAGCCCGCGTCGCGCAGCGGCAGTTCCAGCATCAGGGTGCCGATCGGCTCGTCGAGCGCCCCGATCTCCTCGGCGGTCGGGTTGCGCGGCGCGCTGGTCGTCCGCACCGCGCGGAGGCCGCCGAGCACCGCGTACGCGTCACGCTCGTGCATCAGGGGATGGCTGAGCGGGTGCAGGCCGACAC
>JBARAE010000713.1:0-2991 GCA_049791715.1 Micromonospora sp. | reverse complement strand
ACGCGGGCGTCGGCCCGGACGGCGCCGACGAGGTGGAGCTGCGGCTGCTGGCCCACCCGGGCGCCCCGTCGCTGCCGCTGCAGCGCGGCGCCGCCGGGGGTGAGCTGTCCCGGGTGATGCTCGCCATCGAAGTGGTCTTCGCCGGCTCCGGCGGCCCGCCCACCCTGGTCTTCGACGAGGTCGACGCGGGTGTCGGCGGGCAGGCGGCGGTGGAGATCGGTCGTCGGCTGGCCCGGCTGGCCCGCAGTCACCAGGTGCTGGTGGTGACTCACCTGCCGCAGGTGGCCGCGTTCGCCGACCGGCACCTGGTGGTGGCGAAGGACACCGGGGGAGCGGTCACCACCAGCGGGGTGCGTGTGGTAGAGGACACAGAACGCGCCCGGGAGCTGGCCCGGATGCTCGCGGGTTTGCCGGATTCCGATCTGGGTATCGCCCACGCCGAGGAACTCCTGGCGGTGGCGGCCAAGGAAAGGCGGCCGTGATGCCGGGTTTGTGAGCGCAAGCACACCGGCGTGCGCTCCGGTGTGCTTCCCTGGGTAGGCGGCCCTGCTCAGGCATGTCGCGACAGCAATACCTGCCTCACATGCCAGGATGGTCACGATGCGTCTACCCACGTTGCGCCGGACCCGGAGCGCGGAACCGGACTCGGTCCTCGGCACCGCGCGCCTCGACCGCCGCACCAAGCGGCTCGTCGGCCGGCTCAGACCCGGGGACATCGCGGTCATCGACCACGTCGACCTGGACCGGGTCGCGGCGGATTCGCTGGTGGCCGTGGGCGTCGCCGCGGTGCTCAACGCCAAGCCCTCGGTCTCCGGGCGGTACCCCAACCTCGGGCCGGAGGTGCTCGTCGCCGCGGGCATCCCGCTCCTCGACGACCTGGGTGAGAGCGTCTTCGAGCAGATCCGCGAGGGTGACGCCGTCCGGATCGAGGGCAACACCGTCTTCGTCGGCGAGGAGCCGATCGCGCACGGCACCCTGCAGGACGCCGAGACGGTCGCCAAGGCGATGGCCGACGCCCGGGAGGGGCTGTCGGTCCAGCTGGAGGCGTTCGCCGCCAACACCATGGATTACCTCAAGCAGGAACGCGACCTGCTGCTGGACGGTGTCGGCGTACCGGAGATCCAGACCCAGATCCAGGGCCGGCACTGCCTGATCGTGGTCCGGGGGTACGACTACAAGGCCGACCTGGACGTGCTGCGCCCGTACATCCGGGAGTTCAAGCCGGTGTTGATCGGCGTGGACGGCGGCGCGGACGCGCTGGTCGAGGCGGGCTACACGCCTGACATGATCGTCGGCGACATGGACTCGGTCACCGACGACGTACTACGCTGCGGCGCCGAGGTGATCGTGCACGCCTACCCGGACGGGCGGGCGCCGGGGCTGGCGCGGGTGAACGAGCTCGGCGTGCCGGCGATCACCTTCCCCGCCGCGGCCACCAGCGAGGACCTGGCCATGCTGCTGGCCGACGAGAAGGGTGCCTCGCTGCTGGTCGCCGTCGGCACCCACGCCACCCTGGTGGAGTTCCTCGACAAGGGCCGGGGCGGCATGGCCTCGACCTTCCTCACCCGGTTGAAGGTCGGCGGCAAGCTGGTCGACGCCAAGGGCGTGAGCCGGCTCTACCGGCAGAGCATCTCGGGCTCCTCGCTGCTGCTGCTCGTCCTCTCGGCGGTCGCCGCGATGGCCTCCGCGGTGGCGGTCTCCACTGTCGGGAAGGCGTATTTGGGCGTGGTCTCCGAATGGTGGGACAATCTCGTGTTCCAGCTCGGCCAGCTCTTCTAGCTCCCCGACCGATCAAGAGGCTGCAAGCGTGATCAATTTCCGCTACCACGTGGTGTCCCTGACCGCGGTTTTCCTCGCGTTGGCGATCGGCCTGGTCGTCGGCACGGCGGCCCTGAACGGGCCGGTCGCCGACTCGCTCAAGGAGAACGTCAACGCGCTGCGCAAGGACAACCAGCAGATGCGCCAGTCGGTCAACAGCATGCAGAAGGAGCTCGACCTGGAGGAGGACTTCGCCGCGGAGATGGCGCAGGCCGTCCTGCCGGGCAAGCTCACCGGGCGGCGGGTACTGGTGCTCAGCCTGCCCAGCGGCCGGGAGCACACCGACGGCGTGCTGAAGATGCTGGAGCTGGCCGGGGCGAACGTCACCGGCCGGGTCGACCTGCAGGACAAGTTCGTGAACCCGGACAGCAACAACAACCTCCTCGAGCTGGCCGTCACCGCCGCCCGTCCCGGCAGCGCCCCGACCTCCGGCCTGCCGGGCAACGGACACGGCGTGGAGACCTCCAGCGCCCTGCTGGTCAGCGTCCTGGTCGACCGCGCGCAGGGCGCCCCGCCCGTCTCGGACGCGGATCGCAAGGCGGTGCTGTCGGCGTACTCCAACGCCGGCTACCTCAGCATCGACGGCAAGATCACCGGGGCGGCGGAGGCGGTCGTCCTGATCTCCGGGCAGCCGTACGTGGACAAGGACTCGGCGAAGAAGGACGAGTCGGTGGTGAAGGTCGCCGAACAGTTCGACCGCTCCGCCGCGCTCGTGGTCGGCGGCAACGGCTCGGCCGGTGGCAACGTCGTCGCCGTGGTCCGCGGCGACCCGGTGCTCTCGCAGACCATCTCCACCGTCGACAACGCCAACAGTGTCCAGGGCCAACTGGTCACCACCCTCGCGCTGGTGCAGCAACTGGTCGAGAAGAAGTCCGGCCAGTACGGCGTGGGCGACAACGCGGCGGCGCTGCTGCCTAAACTGCCCCAGTGACGCGAGCGGAGCGAGACGGCGGCGTGAGCGGACCGCTGTCCGGTCCGCACCGCATCGCCTACGACGTCCGGATCGGAGGGGTCGCGTGACCAGGTGGGGTCGACTGTTGGCGGCCGGGGCGGGTGTGGCCGCCGCCCGGTACGTGCTGCGCGAGGTGCGGACCGCGCCGGTCGCGCCCGCCCTGGAGCGGACGAACTTCCGCGGTCGGACGGTGACCCTGGCCGCCGGCCCCGCCCTCGCGG
>JBARAE010000712.1:0-2856 GCA_049791715.1 Micromonospora sp. | reverse complement strand
AGCGTGACCAGCGTGACCGAGGTGACCCCTGGGCACGATGCCCGGTTCGGTGAGCAGGGTGGCCAGCTCACCTACAGCGACTACCTGCGGCTGGCCGACCTGCTGGCCGCGCAGGTGCCGGAGTCCGACCCGGCCTCCCACGACGAGCTGCTCTTCATCACCATCCACCAGGTCTACGAGCTGTGGTTCAAACTGCTGCTCTCCGAGCTGACCGACGCGCGCGACCGGATGCTGGCGGGGGAGACCTACCTGCCCCGGGTACGCCTGGAGCGCTGCCACGTGGTGGAGCGGGTGCTGGTCGGCCAGGTCGACGTGATCGACACGATGACCCCGCAGGACTTCCTCGTCTTTCGCACGAAGCTCGCCCCCGCCTCGGGCTTCCAGTCCGTCCAGTTTCGGGAGATCGAGTTCCTCTCCGGCCTCAAAGACCCGGACTTCCTGCGCCGGTTCCGGGGGCTGGCCGGGCCGGATCGCCAGCGGCTGGCGCGCCGGCTGGCCGAGCCGAGCCTCTGGGACGGCTTCCTCGCCGTGCTCGGCCGCGCCGGCTTCGACGTGGAGGACGCGGAGGCCCGCTTCCGGGCGTACCAGGAGATCGCCGCCGACCGGGAGCGGTACGGCCCGCTCTGGGACCTCGCCGAGGCGCTGATCGGCCATGACCAGGCATTTTCCCTCTGGCGGGCGCGGCACGTGCTGATGGCGGAACGGCAGATCGGCACCAAACCGGGCACCGGCGGCTCGGCCGGGGGCGCCTACCTCCGGTCCCGGGTGGAGACCCGGTTCTACCCGGAACTGTGGGAGCTGCGCAGCCGGCTCTGAGCCCCCACCCCGCCGTCCGGTGGATGGGACTGGTGGTCCTCGGAGCACTGTCGTCGGCCGACAGTGCACATTGGAAGTCCTCTCGGGTGGCGAAAACGGCAAATCCTGGACGCCGGGTCGGCAAAGTGGCAGCTTAGAGGGCATGGCGGAATCCGGAGTGAACCCCACGGCGGCGGCCCTGCTCGGCCTGCTGCACGAGGGTCCGATGACAGGCGGCCAGCTGATGGCCGCCGCTGAGCGGCGGCTGTCGCCGTACTGGTCGATGACTCGTAGCCAGGTGTATCGGGAACTCCCGGTGCTGGCCGAGAAGGGTCTGGTGCGGCTCGGCAAGCCTGGACCGCGGATGAGTCAGCCCTATGCGATCACGGCGGCCGGAAAACGGACATTTTCCCGGTGGCTGGCGGAGAGCCCGGGCCGGGACACCGTCCGCAACCCGGTGGCGCTGCGCGTCGCCTTCGGCAACCTGCACTCCCCGTCGCAGCTCAAGAACCTGCACGCCGCGGCGAACGAGTACCACAGCGAGGCCCTGGCCGCGGTGCGGGAGCAGGTCAAGAACGCCAAGAAGGAAGGCGAGGCGTACGACGCCAACGCGCTGGAGTTCGCCGTCGCCTACCACAAGGCCGCCCTCTCCTGGCTGAAGAGCGTCCAGGTCGGTGGCTGACCGGGTTCCTCGGCCAGGTGACCTGAGCAGTCGGCGGAACGCCAAGTACGCTTGTCTGTCGTGACCGCTGCCGATTACGCCGAACAGCTCAAGGAACTCGACGCCACCCTGCGCAACATCGAGGCCGTGCTCGACCTCGACAAGCTGCACGAGCAGAAGGGCCGCCTGGAGCAGGAGGCGTCCGCCCCGGACCTCTGGGACGACCAGGCCAAGGCCCAGGCGGTGACCTCGCAGCTGTCGTACGTCAACGGCGAGATCAGCAAGCTGGGCAGCCTCCGGTCCCGGCTCGACGACGCCGGCGTGCTGCTGGAGCTGGCCGAGGCGGAGTCCGACCCGGGGGTGCTCGGCGAGGTCGAGTCGGAGATCACCGGGCTGACCAAGGCCATCGAAGAGATGGAGGTCCGCACCCTGCTCTCCGGCGAGTACGACTCGCGGGAGGCGCTGGTCGCCATCCGGGCCGGCGCGGGCGGCGTGGACGCGGCGGACTTCGCCGAGATGCTGCTCCGGATGTACCTGCGCTGGGCCGAGCGGCACGGCTACCCGACGGAGGTCTACGAGACCTCGTACGCGGAGGAGGCGGGCCTGAAGTCCGCCACCTTCACCGTCAAGGTGCCGTACGCCTACGGCACGCTCAGCGTGGAGTCCGGTACCCACCGCCTGGTGCGGATCAGCCCGTTCGACAACCAGGGCCGCCGGCAGACGAGCTTTGCCGGTGTCGAGGTGCTGCCGGTCGTGGAGCAGACCGACCACATCGAGATCCCCGAGAACGAGATGCGGATCGACGTCTACCGCTCCTCCGGTCCGGGTGGGCAGAGCGTCAACACCACCGACTCGGCGGTGCGCATCACCCACATTCCGACCGGCATCGTGGTCACCTGCCAGAACGAGAAGTCCCAGCTGCAGAACAAGGCGTCCGCGCTGCGGGTGCTCCAGGCCCGGCTGCTGGAGGTCAAGCGGCAGGAGGAGCAGGAGGCGCTGGCCGGTCTGAAGGGCGACACGAAGGGCTCATGGGGCGACCAGATGCGCTCGTACGTCCTGCACCCCTATCAGATGGTGAAGGATCTGCGCACCGAGCAGGAGACGGGCAACCCGTCCGCGGTCTTCGACGGCGATCTGGACGGCTTTATCGAGGCGGGGATCCGCTGGCGCAAGCAGCAGCAGCTCAGCGCTGACAGTGCGTGACGGATGCGGGACGCTGCGCGTCATCGATCTCTGTCTGACCGGCTGAATCGATGACGCGCCTCGCATCGACGGGGCGGGGGGCTTGGCTCTCCGGTTACACCGCGTAGACTCTCGACCCGTGATTCAGCTTGAGCAAGTGACGAAGACGTACCCGAAGGCGTCCCGGCCTTCGCTCGACAACGTGTCCGTCTCGATCG
>JBARAE010000711.1:0-1680 GCA_049791715.1 Micromonospora sp. | reverse complement strand
GGGTTCCTCGTCCCGGGCATGGTGCTCATCCTCCTCTTCCTCGTGGTGCCCGCCGCCTGGACCATCTACCTGGGCATCACCAACTACCGGCTCACCGGGCTGGCCGCGGCCAACCCCGAGATCGTCGGACTGGACAACTACACCCGGGCGCTCACCGACGAACGGTTTCGCAACTCGCTGGTGCTGACCCTGCAGTTCGTGCTCGGCTCGGCGGTGATCGGCCAGGCCTGCCTCGGCTTCGCCATCGCGTACGCGCTGCGCGACCGCCGCGGACCGCTGCGCCGGGTGGTCGAGGCGTTCATCCTGCTGGCCTGGATCCTGCCCAGCTCGGTGGTCGCGTTCCTCTGGATCGCCCTGCTCGACCGGGACGCCGGCACGCTGAACGCACTGCTGCACACCCCCGGCATGGCCTGGCTGCTCGACTACCCGATGCTGTCGATCATCATCTTCAACACCTGGCGCGGCACGGCCTTCTCGATGATGCTGTACGCCGCCGCGTTGGAGAACGTGCCCCGCTCGCACCTGGAGACCGCCCGGCTGGCCGGCGCGTCGACCTGGCAGCAGTTGCGCGACGTGGTGTTCCCCCGCATCCGCGGCCACGTGCTGACCAACCTGCTGTTGATCAGCCTCTGGACCTTCAACGACTTCTCGCCGTTCCTGATCACCGCCGGTGGTCCGGAGCAGCGCTCCGAGATCCTGGCGGTCTACGTCTACAAGGTGGCGCTCTCCGGCGGCGAGCTGGGTATCGGCGCGGCCATCTCGTTCATCATGCTGCTGATCAACCTGGTCATCGCGCTGATCTACCTGCGGATGCTGGGCCGGCGGAAGGAGCGGGCATGACCACCGTGACCCCGGCGGCGGACCGGACCGGCACGGACGCGGCCCGGGCCGCAGTACGGCACCTCGTGGCCCGGACCGGTCGGTACGTCTTCCTCTGCCTCGTGCTGGCCTTCTTCGCCCTGCCGCTGCTGTGGCTGGCCACCGCGCCGTTCGACGACACCCCGACCATCGGCACGTCGCTGCCCGACTTCACCCTCGACAACTTCCGCACCCTGCTGGACAACCCGTACGCGATGACCTCGCTGCTGAACTCGGTCTGGCTGGCCGGCGGCACCGCCGTGCTGGTGGTGACCTTCTCCGCGCTGGCCGCGTACGCGCTCAGCCGGGTGCGGGTGCCCGGCCGGGACGCGCTGCTGTACGGGCTGCTGCTGCTGTCGTCGATCGTGACCGGTACGGCCACCATGGTGCCGCTGTTCGAGCTGGCGTTCCGGCTCAACCTGATCGACTCCCGGCTCGGGGTGATCCTGATCCTCACCGGCGGCCTGCTGCCGGCGGCGATCTTCATCCTCAAGGACTTCATGGACGCCACGCCGACGTCCTACGAGGAGTCGGCGCGAGTGTTCGGGGCGAGCCCGTTGCAGATCATGCGGCACATCGTGGTGCCGGTCGTCCGGCCGGGACTCGCGACCGTCGCCGTGTGGGCGGTGGCGAACGTGTGGGGCAACTTCCTCGTCCCGTTCCTGCTGCTGCGGGGTCCCGACAAGGCCCCCGCCGCGGTGATCATGTACACCCTCTACACCGAGGGCGGCCAGGCCGACCTGCGCCTGCTCTCCACCTTCTCACTGCTCTACTCGCTGCCGGTGGCGCTGATGTTCGTCTTCGTCAGCAGCAGGTACGGAT
>JBARAE010000710.1:0-9193 GCA_049791715.1 Micromonospora sp. | reverse complement strand
CGGCCGCACACCTGGTGTCCCGTGAGGGGACCGGACGAACCGGTCAGGCCTTGGGGATTTCGATGTCGGGGACGACCTGGCCCGCGTTCACCTTGAACGCCCAGACGACGACCTGGGCCGGGTCCAGCTCACCGTTGGACTCGAACTTGTAGGTCACACCGGTGGCCTCACCGGTGCCGCTGTAGCTGGTGATGAAGGCGTTCATGTCCTCCCGGCTCGACTTACCCGCCTTGATGCCCGCGAGGACGATCTTGGTGATGTCGTAGGACACGTCGGCGTAGGTACCCGGGTCAGCGTTGAACGCCGTCTTGTAGTCGGTCGGGAAGCTGCCCTTGGCCTTGGTGGCCGGGGCGCACGGGCAGGTCAGGATGGTGCCCTCGGCGACCTGCTGGCCGGCGACCTTGATGAAGTTGGCGTCGTTGACGCCGTCACCGGCGACCATGGTGCCCTTCCAGCCGGCGCCCTTGAGCTGCTTGAGCAGCAGGCCGGCCTCGGTGTAGTAGCCACCGAAGAAGAGGACGTTCGCGCCGCTGCTCTGGATCTTGGTGACCACGGCGGAGAAGTTGGTCTGCTTGACCTGAATCTTGTCGTAGCCGGCCGGGGTGCCGATGACCTTCTTCACCTCGTCGGCCAGGCCGGCGCCGTACGCCGACTGGTCGTCGACGACGTAGACCTTGTCGGCCTTGAGGACGTCCTTGATGTACCGACCGGCGGCCGGGCCCTGCGAGGTGTCGTTACCGACGCCCCAGTGGAAGACCTTCCATCCCTTCGTGCTCAGGCTCGGGCGGGTCGCCGACGGGCTGATGGTCGGCAGGCCGGCCGAGTCGAAGATCGGGTCGGCCACCTCGGACTCGCCGGAGAAGGCCGGGCCGATGATGCTGATGACCTTGCTGTCGCCGACCGCCTGCTGGGCCAGCGCCGGGGCCTTGGCCGGGTCGCCCTGGGAGTCGTACTCCTCCAGGCTGACCTTGCAGTCGGCGTTGTCCTTGTTGTACTGGTCGATCGCGAGCTTGGTGCCGTTGCGCATGTGGATACCGAGACCCGCGGCGTCACCGGTCAGCGCGCCGAAGAAGCCGATCTTCAGATCGCAGGCGGCCTTGCCGCCGCCCGCCTCACTACCGCTGTCGGCCTTGCAGGCCGCGCCACTGAAAACGAGCGCGCCGATGGCGACGCCACCCAGCACCCGTGCGAGCTTCTGCCTCACGGCTCGTACCCTCCTCCGTCCGAAGGCCCGAACCACCCACCGCGAATTGGCCCTTGCGGGGGGCAGGCCGGACCGACCGCGATCCCGGTCTGGGGCGGGACGTTATCCCACTGTCAGGGGACGCCGGAATACCTGGGAAGAGGGGTTGACCTAACCGTTACGTTGAGTGGCCGGATTCACGGATGTGCTGTAACACACGCTGGCAGGTCACAGGCGAAATCGGACACACGCACCCTGGCAATACTTGTCAAAAGAAAACTATTCCGGACTCCACGGCCCGCGCGCCGACCAGATTCGGACCCGCGCACCGTCGTCCACCACGACGAGAGCGACATCCGCCGATCCGGCCACCGCCACCGCCCGGTTACTCCCCGGTGGCACGGCCATGGGCAGAACCACCGGTGACCAACCGTCACCGTCGCGGGAGAACCACCCCGTCGCTCCCCCTGCCGCCAGCGCCAGCACGCCGCCGGAAACCGCCGCCAGCCCCCAGACCGGGCCGGTCCCGGCGCCGAACGCGCCGCCCGACCGCCACCGCTCGCCCTCCTGCACCCAGGCACCAAGCCGGTCTCCCCGACGCCCCACGGCCACCGTGCGCTCGCCCACCCGGACCACCCGCTGCAGGTCCTCGTCGGTCGCCGCCGCCGAGAGCACCGCGCGCCGCCAGGCCAGACCGTCCGCCGAGGTCCACACCACCGGGTCCATTCCGGTACGCCCCGACGGCACCAGCGAGCCCACCAGCAGCCATCCCGACGGGGTCGCCGCGCCGTCCACCGCCCACGGCCGGCCCGCCGGGTCGACGGCCAGCCCCGGCACCGCGCTGACCAGCCGGAAGTCGGTGCCGTCGGCGGAAACCCAGGCGGCCGCGCCGGTGGCCCGGTTGCCGGCGATCAGCCAGCCGCGCGGGCCACCCACGATCCGGCCGGTGTTCACCGCGTCCGGGCCGCCGAACACCTCGAACTCGGCCGGCACCTCCAGCAGCGAACCGTCGGCCACCTGCCGCCACGTGCTGATCCGGGGATTGCCGTGCACCCCGCCGCTCTTCCCGCCCACCGCCGCCAGCCGACCGTCCCGGCAGCCCGCCGCGGTCAGGACGTTCTCCTCGCCGTACGGGCTGCGCGGCAGCGCTCGCAACGGGGTCCAGCTCGCGGCGTCGGTGCTGGTCCACGCGGCGGGCCGGGTGCCGCCCGCCGCGTCGACGACCGCGCCCACCACGAACCAGCGGCCCGCGCAGGCGGTCGCGTCCCGCAGGATCAGCCGGCCCGGCGCGCCGGGCGGCGCCGGCAGGGTCACCGGCTGCCAGGCCGGGCGGGCCGCCACCGGTGCGGTGTGACCGGTCGACCGGCAGCCGGGCAGCAGCACGGCGATCAGGCCGAGCACCGCCAGCGGACGCCGAGCACGCATGGCCGCGATCGTATCGACCGGAGGCGACGCGTGGTGGCCCCCGGCGGCTCCGGGGGGGGTGCAGGTCGGCCGATTCAGGAGGCCGGCTGCGCCACCTCGCCGCCGGCGGTCTCGGCGAGGATCCGCTCGGCGACCTCCTTCATGGTCATCCGGTGGTCCATCGCCGTGCGCTGGATCCACTTGAACGCCTGCGGCTCGGTCATCCCGTACGTGGTCATCAGCGCGCCCTTCGCGCGCTCCACGGTCTTGCGGATCTCCAGGCGGTCGGTCAGGCCGGCCACCTCCGCCTCCAGGGCGGCGATCTCCGAGTAGCGGGAGAGGGCGATCTCCACCGCGGGCACCAGGTCGCTCTTCTGGAACGGCTTCACCAGGTACGCCATCGCACCGGCCGCCCGGGCCCGCTCCACCAGGTCCCGCTGGCTGAACGCGGTCAGGATGATCACCGGCGCGATCCGGGCGCCGGCGATCCGCTCGGCGGCGGCCAGCCCGTCCATGATCGGCATCTTGATGTCGAGGATGACCAGGTCGGGCTTGAGCTCCTCGGCGAGCCGGACGGCCGTCTCGCCGTCACCGGCCTCGCCGACCACCTCGTAGCCCTCTTCGACCAGCATCTCGGCCAGGTCCAGCCGGATGAGCGCCTCGTCCTCGGCGATCAGTACCCGCCTGCGCTCGGCATCCGTCTGCGTCTCGGCCACGAGCCTCTCCCACCAGTCTGAGCCCTGACACCCGCCGTGCCGGGTGTCGCCGCCCCTAGCGTAGTGGGTAACCTGTTCAGGCCGAGAAACTGAAGGCCCCTGTAGTCCAATGGCAGAGACGATGCACTCAAACTGCATAAAGTGTGGGTTCGAATCCCACCGGGGGCACCAAAGATGTCGTACGGGCGTTCGAAGATGCAGACGTGCATCCACCCGAAATACGCGCCCGAGCGCGGCGCCTGTACCTCGCGGGAGCGACTGTTGCCGAGGCGGCCCGCGCCGTCGGGCTCTCCTATCCGACCGTCCGACACTGGTGCAGGGTCCGGGCGGAGCCGAAGCAACAGAGCACCGCGCTGCGCTGCTTCCGCTGCCGCTCTGACGTCGACAATCCGACAGATCCCGGGCAGTACGCCTATCTGCTCGGCCTCTATCTCGGCGACGGGCACCTGGTTACCACGGCCCCGGTTCCGGTGCTGCGCGTCTTCTGCGCCGACGCCTGGCCCGGCCTGATCGGAGCCTGCGAGCACGCTAGGAAAAGCGTCCTCGCGGACTCGGTGCAGCGCGTGCAGAAGCAGGGCTGCGTCTCCGTGCAGAGCTCCGGCAGGCACTGGCCCTGCCTCTTTCCTCAGCACGGTCCAGGGAAAAAGCACGAGCGGCCGATCGTGCTGGCCGACTGGCAGCGAACAATCGTGGCAGCGCGCCCAGGCGACTTTCTGCGCGGTCTGTTCCACTCCGACGGCTGCCGATTCGCCAACCGGGTGACCGTGCGGGGCAAGGAGTACGTCTACCCGCGCTACCTGTTCACCAACGAGTCGGCCGACATCATGCGCCTCTGCCAGTGGGGCCTCGACCTGCTCGGCATCGCGTGGAAGATGAACCGCCGCAACTCGCTCTCGGTCGCGCGCCGGGAGGCGGTCGCCGCGCTGGACCGGCACGTCGGTCCCAAGGCCTGACCGCCGTCAGATCGTGGCGAGCGCCCGTTCCAGGTCCGCGCGCAGGTCCTCCGGGTCCTCCAGGCCGACCGAAACGCGCAGCAGCCCGCCGCACGGCTTCGCGCCGTCCTCGACGGGCCGGTGGGTCAGCGACGCCGGGTGCTGGATGAGGGTGTCCACCCCGCCGAGCGACACCGCGTGCGTGATCAGCTGGCAGGCCCCGGCGACGGCGGCCGCGGCGGGCGCGCCACCGCGTACCTCGAAGGCGAGCAGGCTGCCGGTGCCGGACATCTGCCGGCCGATCAGCCCGGCCGGGTCGCTGACGCTGGGGTGGTGCACGCGCTCGACGGCCGGGTGTTCCGCGAGCCAGGCGGCGAGCTTCTCCGCGCCGGCCTGCTGGGCGCGGACCCGCAGCGGCAGCGTCTGCAGGCCGCGGTGCAGCAGGTAGGCGCCGAGCGGGTGCAGGATCGCCCCGGTGACCGCGCGCACCTGCCGCAGTCGGGTGGCCCAGTCGGCGCCGCAGGCGACGACGCCGGCGAGCACGTCCCCGTGGCCGCCGATGCTCTTCGTGGCGCTGTGCAGCACCAGCGCGGCGCCGTGCCGGGCGGGCTGTTGCAGCACGGGGGTGGCGACGGTGTTGTCGACGAGCACCGGGACGTCCCCGGCGGCGGTGGCGAGCGCGGCGATGTCGACCAGGTCGAGGGTGGGGTTGGCGGGGGTCTCGACGATGACCAGCGCCGTGTCGGGGCGGACCGCCTCGGCGACCTGGTCGGGTCGGGCCCAGGTGACCTCGGTGCCGAGCAGGCCGGTGGCGAGCACGTGGTCGGTGCCGCCGTAGAGCG
This sequence comes from Micromonospora sp., assembly GCA_049791715.1. Lineage (GTDB taxonomy): Bacteria > Actinomycetota > Actinomycetes > Mycobacteriales > Micromonosporaceae > Micromonospora. Next base: position 4,116 of record JBARAE010000710.1, on the reverse strand, counting down.
GCCGGACGGCGACGATGTGGCGCTTCCCGTCGCGGGTGGCGGCGAGCAGGGTGGCGGTGAGGGCGGCCATCCCGCTGGCGAAGGCGACGGCTTCGGCGGTGCCTTCGAGTTCGGCGAGGGCGGTCTCGAAGCGCGCCACCGTGGGGTTCCACAGCCGCTGGTAGACGGCGCTGCCGCCGGGCGGGAGGGTGCCGCCGGTGGCGAGGACCTCGTACGCGTCGCCGCCGTCGGTGACCGAGGGCAGCGGGTTGGTGGTGGAGAGGTCGATCGGTGGGACGTGGACGCCGAGACCGGCGAGATCTTCGCGCCCGGCGTGCACGGCCCTGGTGTCCACGGTCGTCATGGCGGAAGCGTCGAACATCAGCCCGTGCGTCGGCAATAGGAGCGAAGAAGATTCTCTAGCCGCCCCTTCCGGCATTGGGAAGTTCGGAGAAGGATGGCCTCATGCCCGTTGCACCGAATGATGTGCGGCCCTTCGCCGCGCTGGACGAGATCGACCGCGCGATCCTCACCGAGCTGGCCGCCGACGGCCGGCTGCCGAACAACGCCCTCGCCGAGCGGGTGGGAGTGGCGCCGTCCACCTGTCTCACCCGCACTCGGGCGCTACGGGAGTGCGGGGCGATCCGGGGGTTCCACGCCGAGGTTGAGCCGGCGGCGGTGGGGCTGCCGTTGCAGGCGCTGGTGTCGGTGCGGTTGGCCGCGCACGAGCGCGCGGCGGTCGACGCGTTCCGGGCCCGGTCGGTGCGGCTGCCCGGGGTGGTGTCGGTGTTCCATGTGGCCGGTGCGGAGGACTATGTGCTCCACGTGCGGGCCGCGTCCGGCGACGCCCTGCGCGACTTCGTGCTCGACCACCTCGCGGTCGACCCGGCGGTGCAGCACACCCAGACCAGCCTGATCTTCGAGCAGGCCCGGGGTATGGGTTAGAGCACCAGCAGGAACAAATCCCGCGGCGGCCGGGTTGGTCACTCCCGTGATCGACGTACCGTTGGCTGTTCTTGATCTTGCTCCCGTCGCCGCCGGCGCCAGCGCCGGGGAGGCGCTCCGGCACACCACCGAGCTGGCCCGCCGCACCGAGGAGCTGGGCTACCACCGGTTCTGGGTGGCCGAGCACCACAACATGCCGGCCATCGCCAGTTCCGCGCCGGCGGTGCTGCTCGCGCATCTGGCGGCCAACACCTCGACGATCCGGCTCGGGTCCGGTGGGGTGATGCTGCCCAACCACGCGCCGCTGGTGGTGGCCGAGCAGTTCGGCACCCTGGAGGCGCTGCACCCCGGCCGGATCGACCTGGGCATCGGCCGGGCGCCGGGCACCGACCAGATGACCGCGCTGGCGCTGCGCCGGACGATGGAGGGGCTCTCCGCCGAGCACTTCCCCCGTGAGCTGGCCGACCTGATGAACTACTTCAGCGGCGAGGAACCGGGTCCGATCACGGCGACCCCGGGTCGCGGCCAGTCGCCGGCGATCTGGCTGCTCGGGTCGAGCGGGTTCAGCGCCCAGCTCGCCGGGCTGCTCGGGCTGCCGTTCTCGTTCGCGCACCACTTCAGCGCCCAGAACACGCTGCCCGCGCTGGCGCTGTACCGGCAGAACTTCCGCCCGTCCCGCTGGCTGGAGAAGCCGTACGCGATGGTCGCAGTCAACGCGGTGTGCGCGGAGACGGACGAGCGGGCGGAGTGGCTGGCCGGGCCGGCCGGGTTGTCCTTCCTCAAGCTGCGCTCGGGCCGGCCGGAGCCGCTGGCCACGCCGGACGAGGCGGCGGCGTACCCGTACACGGAGGTGGAGCGGGAGTTCGTCGCGCAGCGTCGGGAGGGCCAGGCGACCGGGTCGCCGGAGACGGTCGCGCGGCAGTTGGGTGAGTTGCTGGCGCGTACCGGCGCCGACGAGCTGATGCTCACCACGATGGTGTACGGCGTGGCCGACCGGGTGCGCTCGTTCGAGCTGATCGCCGAGAAGGTGGCCGGCGGACTGCGCCGGAGTGCGTGAAACACGCTCTTCATGCCGGCGTCACCGGGCCGTCGCGGAGTACTCGTAACGTGATGACCGGTGGTGGTACGGCACTCCCGGTCGGGACGGGTCGGGAGTGCCGCGGTGTGGTGCACCGGGTCGTCAACTGTGCGGATTCCGCGGTTGGCGATCCGGTGCCTGCCGTGTGAGGGCGTTTCCCCTGCTGGCAACTTGATTCGCACCCACCGCACCTGATCGACTCAGCGCATGGCTGAGCACATGGACCCGGAGGAGTTCCGTCGCGCCGGGCACGCGGTGGTCGACTGGATCGCGGACTACTGGACGACCCTCGGCCAGCGTCCGGTGACCTCGCAGGACCCGCCCGGCACGGTGGCCGCGGCGCTGCCGGCCGGCCCGACCGAGCAGGGCGAGCCGGTCGAGGCGGTCCTGGCCGACCTGGACAGCCTGATCACGCCCCGGCTGACCCACTGGCAGCACCCCGGCTTCTTCGGCTACTTCCCCGCGAACACCTCGGGCCCGAGTGTGCTCGGCGACCTCGTCAGTTCGGGACTCGGCGTGCAGGGCATGTTGTGGGCGACCGGCCCGGCCTGCACCGAGTTGGAGACGGTGATGTTGGACTGGCTGGCCGGCCTGCTCGGCCTGCCGGAGCGGTTCCGCTCGACCGGCCGCGGCGGCGGGGTGATCCAGGATTCGGCGTCGTCGGCCGCACTGGTCGCCACGCTCGGCGCTCTGCACCGGGCCAGCAAGGGCCGCTGGCGCGACGACGGGATCGACCGTCGCTACCGGGCGTACACGTCCACCCAGGGGCACTCCTCGATCGAGAAGGCCGCCCGGATCGCCGGACTCGGCACCGAGGGGGTCCGCCCGATCGAGGTGGACCCGCAGACGCAGGCGATGCGCCCGGAGGCGCTGCGGGCGGCGATCGAGGCCGACCTGGCCCGTGGGGTGGTGCCGGCGATCGTGGTGGCGACGATCGGGACGACGTCCACCACGGCGATCGACCCGCTGCCGGAGATCGGGGCGATCTGCGCCGAGTACGGCGTCTGGCTGCACGTCGACGCCGCGTACGCGGGCGCGGCGGCGGTCTGCCCGGAGCTGCGCTGGTCGCACGCGGGCGTGGAGCACGCCGATTCGTACTGCTTCGACCCGCACAAGTGGCTGCTCACCGGCTTCGACTGTGACGCCTTCTGGGTGGCCGACCGGGCTGAGCTGATCGAGGCGCTGACCGTACTGCCGGAGTACCTGCGCAACGCCGCGACCGAGACCGGCGCGGTGATCGACTACCGGGACTGGCAGGTACCCCTGGGTCGGCGCTTCCGGGCGCTGAAGCTCTGGTTCGTCCTGCGCTGGTACGGCGTGGAGGGCCTGCGGGCGCACATCCGCTCCGGGGTGGCGCTCGCCGGGCGCTTCGCCGAGCGGGTGGTCGCCGACGACCGGTTCGAGCTGACCGGTCCGCACCCGTTCTCGCTGGTCTGTTTCCGGCTGCAGGCCGGCGACGAGGCGAGCGCGGAGCTGTTGCGCCGGGTCAACGCCACCGGGCGGGTGCACCTGACGCACACGCGGGTCGAGGGGCGGTACACGCTGCGGTTGGCGGTCGGCTCCCCGCTCACCACCGAGCAGCACGTCGACGAGGCGTGGGACCTGCTGACCGCGGGGGCGGACGACCTGCTGGAGGGCTGACCGGGCGCCCGCACGACCTCAGGCGCCCGCCGGGGACCCGCTCACGGTCGGTGGCCGCCGCCGGGAGCGTGGGGACCTTGCTCGCTCCCTTTGCACTGCTGCAGCAGAGGCAACAGTCACCTACGGTCATGGCTCGACCCGGGGCTGGGCCTCGGCGCGGTTGACGGCGCTACTGCTCGACGGGGTGTTGCGGTGGCTGCAGCAGAGCAAAGGGGCAGGCCGGCTACACCCGGCCCGAGATCCTGGTGACCCTCAGCGAGGTAACGGAGTGCGACACCGGCGGCGGGTGGTGGCAGAGCAGCGTGATCCGACGAAAGCGCCGACGGCCCCCGCCCGGGGACGCGGCGCCGTCGTGGAACAGCTCAGCCCTCGACGGCCGCGGCCAACCGGCGCGATTCCTCCGCGCTGCGGGCCACCGGCTCCGTCGCGGGCGCGGTGGCCGCGTCCCCGGCGGACCCCGCCTGGGCCACCGT